>NZ_JBFRKQ010000099.1:0-47190 GCF_041469505.1 Vibrio sp. 10N.286.49.E11 | reverse complement strand
GGCCTCCTCCTACTCGATTAGTCTGGATTAGTCTAAACTGGGCTGAATGTTCTGTGTGGAGCCTAAACCGGAGCACCACTATGGAATTTGAAGTCGCTGTCTTCTGAAGTGATAAGATCAGCTTCTACTTGAGCAAAATGCGAAATACGCTCTGAAATATCTTTCCCTGCGATCTGTTCTGCTAGCTCAAGGTAATCTTGGTAGTGGCGAGCTTCTGAACGAAGTAGAGACACGTAAAACTTCTCCATGTCTTCTTCCAAGAAAGGAGCCAATTTAGCGAAGCGCTCACAAGAGCGAGCTTCAATAAACGCACCGATGATAAGCTTATCAACCAGAGCATCAGGCTCGTAAGTCTTAACTTGTTTGATCAAGCCCTTAGCGTAACGACCCGCCTCGATTGGCTGGTAAGTCACGCCTTTCTTCTCCATCAACTCCATGACTTGGTAGAAGTGATGCAGCTCTTCTTTGATCAGTAAAACCATCTTATCGATTAGGTCAGCACCGTAATTACAGCCTTCTTTCGCTGTGATTTGCTTGGATACGTTGCTTTTACCACGCAGAGACTCTAAGTCTCCGATACGACGGTAAGCAAATTGCTCGTATGGCAAAATCCATTCATTCAGTTGCTTCGCGCTTTCTTTATCGACGGCGTACTTGCGAATAAGGAATAAAGCACTCTGTGCCGCCTTAAGTTCACACAGCATGTGATCGCGTAGAATGATGTGAAGATTTTCTGGCTTTTTGGCTTCATCTATCCATGAATCTGGCGTTTCGGCTTTAAGAAAAGAGTGGATTGGAGCGAGTAATTCTTGATACATGGTCAGGGAAAGTTTGTTGATAATGCGGGGATTTTATCACAGCTCAAGAGATCTCCCTATACAGAGAAAGGAAATTCAACAGCTACAAAAAAGGCCGCCTATTTAATGTAAATAAGGCGGCCTTTAAGTGTTGAGTTAGACTGTTACCATTTCTTCTTCTGACCGAAGAGGGCATCCATATCGTCTTCTCGTTCTTTAGATTCCATCTGCTGCAAATCTTGAGCGTTTTTGTCTTGGCGTTTCTGGTCAAGCTCGTTAAGCATCTGTTGAAGCTTTTCTTTGGCTTGATTAGAGTACGAGTCGTTCTTAGTCGCCAAAGCATCAATACCTTTGCGTAATAGCTGAATCGCTGTTCCCGGTTGTCCGCGAGAAATCGAATCGTTTGCACGTTTGATAACATTTTCAATGTTAATACGGATTTGAATTGTTTCTAGGCGAGCATTTTCAACCACATAAGCTTGAGTCTCGAAACGGCCTTTATTGTGCTCGTTGCGCACCGTATCACGCAGGCGTTTAACTAACTTAAGCATCATGATCGCTTGCTTGTCACTACTTGGTACGCGGAAAGCGGTACTCTCGCCACCTTTGTAGTTCTCTTTTAGCTGAGTGATTTGTTGTTTTACGCTTTCAATGCGTTGGGCAAGCTGCTTATTTTTTGGATCGAGTTGATACATGTTTTCTAATGCATCAAGAATTCGATTGTTTAAGCATACAAGAAGATCTTGGCTAAACGGCATGTGATGAGCGTTGCCAATCAGTTCTTCTGTACCGTCAATAATGGTTAGATAACGAGAAGCTTCCTGTTTCTTCGCTGTTTCTACCTTAACTTTATATTGAAGCATGATGTTGTAGCCTAAAACTAACACCAAAAGAACGGCTACTAAGACGATTATTAAACCAATATTCATATATTTGAGTCTGCTTATTATTTTTCTATAGCTAACTGGAGAGGATACACGATTCCATTGTGTATCGGCACTCGTAAATTGCAATTTCTGATTATCTCTTGTTGAGCGAAATCGGCAATCAAAACTTACCAACTAATGTATGAGAATGAGGGTTGGGTTGCAAAGCGTTAGTGATGTTTTTGTTTGTTAAGCTAGAAAAACTCAATTTTCCTGTCATTTTTGTGTTCGAAGCGTTATAACTATTAATTATATTACACGCGACTATAACGCTCTCTTTGCAAATAAGTTAGCACAGAAATGAGTAAAGGATTACGAGGTTAGATATGAAGTTACAGCAACTGAAGTACATTGTTGAGGTTGTAAACCATAACCTAAATGTTTCAGCTACAGCAGAGAGTTTGTACACATCTCAGCCTGGCATTAGTAAGCAAGTTAGATTACTTGAAGACGAACTAGGCATTCAGATTTTTGAGCGTAGCGGCAAGCATCTAACGCAGGTTACCCAAGCGGGTCAGGATATCATTCGCATCTCACAAGAGATCTTGGCTCGTGTTGAGAGTATTAAAGCAGTAGCGGGTGAGCATACTCATCCTGAGATGGGCACATTGAACATTTCGACTACGCATACTCAAGCTCGCTATGCACTCCCTGATGTGATCAAGGGCTTTACCGCGCGCTATCCAAAAGTGTCACTTCACATGCACCAAGGCACGCCTAGCCAAATGTCAGAAGCTGTCGCTAAGGGGACGGCGAATTTTGCTATCGCAACGGAGGCCCTTCACCTCTATCAAGATGCGATTATGCTGCCGTGTTATCACTGGAATCGTTCAATCGTCGTGACTAAAGACCATCCTCTGGCACAAAAGCGAAATATTACGATAGAAGATCTTGCGGCCTACTCTCTAGTGACTTACGTATTTGGTTTTACGGGGCGTTCTGAGTTAGATACCGCTTTCAATAAAGTCGGTTTAACACCTCGCGTTGTGTTTACAGCAACTGATGCAGACGTAATCAAAACCTACGTTCGTATGGGCATTGGTGTTGGTGTAATTGCAAGTATGGCTATTGACCACGAGCAAGATACTGATTTGGTTGCGATTGATGCGAGCCATCTATTTGGTGCGAGCACAACCAGCATTGGTTTTAGAAAAGGCACCTTCTTGCGTTCTTACATGTTTGATTTCATGGAGCGTTTTGCACCGCACTTAACTCGCCCTGTGGTTGAACAAGCTATCTCTTTAAAATCGAATGATGAGATCGAAGAGATGTTTAAGGATATCGATCTGCCGGTGAGATAGTGATTAGAACATTACAAGACTAGAAGCTCGGAAGCATTTCTAAATTTTAAATCGGTCTGTTATCAGGCCGGTTTTTGTTTTAATTATGTGTCATCCTCAAACGTTCGCATCTCGATAACTTTTCTTTACACTGACTCTCTTTGCGCCGCATCTCATATAGTGCCTTTCTATTTCGGCCTCTACCCCCTACAATCCACCCATCATAGGGGGAAGCATGCATTCACGATTTAAAATACTCGACTCATTTTTGTTAGAGCACCAAATTTATTGGCGTTCAGAGCCTTTTCACCTATGCCAAACTCAACAGCAGCCGTGGAAAGAGGTCAATCGTCCACTCGTTGATTGGTTAGAAAGCTTAGATAATGAAAGCATTCAAACCTTAAAAGAGCAGCCTCAGCTTTTGATTGAGGAACTGACTCGTTTCCTACCTGAATTAGAAACTGCTACCCAAAACATCCAGTTCGATAACACTGCTTTGGTTGGTTTAGACCTCCCACGTGGTACTGCTGATGGTATTCCTGGCCGAAAGCTACATCAAATTGTCGCAATGGGCGAGGCTGCATTATGCCATCACCATGGCAAAGAGTGGCTCGAGTGGTGTTCTGGTAAAGGCTTTCTTGGTCGAATCCTATCTCAGCAATCGGATCAAAAAGTCACTAGCTTTGAATGGCAGCAATCGTTATGCGAAAGCGGACAAAAGATTGCGGATGACCAGAAGTTAGCGATGGATTTTGTTCAAGGAGATGCGTTTTCAGACAAGGCCGATGACGTGTTTAATTCGTACCAACATGCCGTGGCCCTTCATGCTTGTGGTGATCTTCATGTTGAGCTAGTTAAAAAGTCAGTGTCACATGGGCTACCAGCGGTCACTATTTCTCCTTGTTGTTATCATCTTATTCGAGACGAAAACTATCAAGCGATGTCTTCTATCGCGAAAAGCTCAGCATTAACGTTAAGTAAGAGCGACTTGAGAATCCCGCTTCAAGAAACCGTTACTGGTGGTGAAAGAGTAAAAAGACATCGTCAACTAGAGATGAGCTATCGTCTAGGCTTCAGCCAGTTGCTTAAGGCTGAACTTAACATTGACGAATACATTCCTGTACCGAGCATCAAAAAATCAGAGTTAGCTGAGGGTTTTGAATCTTTCTGCCGTTGGGCATCTGAAGTGAAAGAGCTATCGCTGGGCTCAGATATTGATTTTGACTCTTATTTGATTCAAGGCGAAGCGCTTTTCTGGGAAATGGAAAAGCTGAGTTTGGTTCAACAAGTCTTTAGACGACCATTAGAGATATGGCTGGCTTTAGATCGCGCTATCTATCTGCAAGAGCAAGGTTATGAAGCTACGATTGAAGAGTTCTGTGAACGCAGTATTACGCCAAGAAATCTATTGATTCATGGGGTTAAAATCGAGCGCTAGTGGTAAACTGTACTGTTACGTGTTTTTACGAACTAAATCCATTAATGCAAAAAAGCCAGCGCGACATAATGTCGTACTGGCTTTTTGTTTAATGTGTATGAGTTAACTGAACGCTTCAACGAGAAGATTATTGCGTTCAGTTAGTCATTACATCATTAGTTAAACATTGCGATTGCTTCTGCTGGGTCTACGTATTCAAGGTCAAAGCTTTCTGCAACTTCTTTACAAGTTACTTTACCGTGAATAACGTTTAGACCTTCTAGGAAGCCTTCATCAGATAGAAGTGCTTCGCGGTAGCCTTTGTTCGCTAGCTTAACAATGTAAGGAAGTGTTGCATTGTTTAGTGCGTAAGTTGAAGTACGAGCAACAGCGCCAGGCATGTTTGCAACACAGTAGTGAACTACGTCATCAACAATGTAAGTTGGGTCTGCGTGAGTGGTTGCGTGAGAAGTCTCGAAACAACCGCCTTGGTCGATTGCAACATCAACAACTGCTGAACCTGGCTTCATCTTAGCGATGTGCTCTTTTGTAACCAATTTTGGAGCTGCTGCGCCAGGAATTAGTACTGCACCAATTACTAGGTCTGCTTCTAGAACATGCTTCTCAATGGCGTCTTCAGTAGAATAAACCACTTTTGCGCGACCTTGGAATTCTTCATCAAGTCGACGCAGTGTATCTACGTTACGGTCAAGAATTGTAACATCGGCGCGAAGGCCTACAGCCATACGTGCTGCGTTAGCACCTACAACACCGCCACCAACAACAACAACTTTTGCTGGTTCAACACCTGGAACGCCACCAAGAAGAAGACCACAACCACCGTTAGATTTCTCTAATGTTTGTGCACCTGCTTGAATAGACATACGACCAGCTACTTCAGACATTGGTGCTAATAGTGGCAAGCGACCCATATTATCTGTTACAGTCTCATAGGCTACGCAGACAGCTTTGCTCTTGATAAGCTCTTCAGTTTGTGGAAAATCTGGTGCAAGGTGTAAATAGGTAAATAATATTTGCCCTTCGCGAAGCATAGCTCGCTCGACAGCTTGAGGTTCTTTAACCTTTACAATCATCTCTGCTTTCGCGAAAACGTCAGCAGCAGTAGGAAGAATGGATGCGCCTACAGCGATGTAATCATCGTCTGAAAAACCGATACCAGTACCGGCATTGGTTTCTACAAAAACTTGGTGGCCGTGTGAGATTAGTTCTCTCACGCTAGCTGGGGTCATACCAACGCGGTATTCGTGGTTCTTGATTTCCTTAGGTACGCCAATGATCATCCTGACTCCTCATTTTATTTTGGTTGTTTTATCTATGTGTAGGGTAATTCTGTCGAATTAATATCTAGTATAGATAGGTTTAGATAAAATTTGATACTGAATATTAAAAAGTTGTAGTATATTTTTTTGCAAGGAAGTAATAAGGTGGAATAAAAAATGGCAGACAATTATAAGAAGCCGTCCAAGGAACTAGATCGTATTGACCGCAACATTCTTAATGAGTTGCAAAAAGACGGTCGTATCTCAAACGTTGAACTCTCAAAACGAGTAGGACTTTCTCCAACTCCATGTCTTGAACGTGTTCGTCGTTTAGAACGTCAAGGTTACATTACTGGGTACACAGCGTTGCTGAACCCACAGTACCTTGATGCTTCACTTTTAGTGTTTGTTGAAATTACGTTGAACCGTGGTGCGCCAGATGTGTTCGAACAATTCAACACCGCTGTGCAGAAACTGGATGACATCCAAGAGTGTCATTTAGTGTCGGGTGATTTTGACTATCTTCTAAAAACACGTGTATCTGATATGGGTGCTTACCGTAAGCTACTGGGTGATACGTTACTTCGTCTACCGGGCGTAAACGACACTCGAACTTACGTAGTAATGGAAGAAGTGAAACAAACCAATCAACTTGTGATTAAAACTCGTTAGTCACAATTGGTGAAATGAAAGAAAGCGGACATTTGTTCCGCTTTCTTGCTTTCTGGAATTGGGTTTTTCTGTTTGATATGGTTAAATCAACAGTAGTTTCATTGAAACGAGCGGCTTTGGCCGCTCGAGATGTTTTTATCCCGTTTAATTATTAAGTTGGTTTATGTTCAAGCAGAGCAGTAATAAAGTAGAAACAATCATTAAAACGAGTGAAGAGCCTCAGTCTCCTCGTTTGAGTGGTTCTCAACGTCTCAAAGAGTGCAGTCTGATTCTCGGTGTTCTCTTCTCTATTCTACTTGCCGTTGCGTTATTAACTTTTAGTCCTGCAGACCCATCATGGTCGCAAACGGCGTGGGGTGGTGACATTCAAAATGCGGGTGGCTACCTAGGTGCTTGGTTGGCGGATACGCTTTTCTTCGTATTTGGCTCTTTGGCTTACCCTCTGCCTATCTTAGTGACGGTTGCTGCGTGGGTTTTATTCCGCAAACGTAATGAAGACGAGCAGATCGACTTCATGCTGTGGGGCACTCGCTTACTTGGCCTGACTATCCTAATTCTTACGAGTTGTGGTTTAGCGGATATCAACTTTGACGACATCTGGTACTTTTCATCCGGTGGCGTGGTAGGTGACGTTTTAACAAGCCTTGCACTTCCAACGTTGAATGTTCTTGGTAGTACGCTGGTTCTTCTTTTCTTATGGGGTGCTGGTTTCACTCTATTAACCGGTATCTCTTGGCTAAGCATTGTGGAATGGTTGGGTGAATGTGCCATCAAATTTTTCACGTCTACTGTTAATAAGGCTCGTGGCCAAGACCAAGAGCTGCTTGAGCCTCAATTAAGAGAATCAGCAGACCGCGATTTAATCGAAGAACGTCATCAGCAGCATCAAGCGCCAACTTACCGCGATGTTCCTGCTATAGAAGGCAACAAAGAATCAACAGAGCATGATCCGCTAGATCCTGCGATGAGTTTTTCTGCGACCAATGAGTCGGCAGACGTGGCGACAAATGCGCGAGACAATGCTGCATCGCCGAAGCGTCATTACAATATTCATATGCCTGTCGATGCTCCTGCGAAACAAGAAGCTCCTGTTCATGAAGAACCTCAGGTTCAGCCTCAAGCGGTAATTGAGTCAGAACAAACGATCCCTGCAGCAGCTGTTTACCAAGCGCCAGAAGAACCGCTAGAAGAAGGTATTGAGCGCTCTAAACAGTTGAATGCAACGATAGAGCAGCTAGAAAATGCGGCCATGTATGAAGATGACCTAGCAGAACAAGATCAGGTTGACGCGCATGATTCTCAGGTTGCTTACCAACAATACATGCAGAACGAACAACCAGAAGTTGGCCCTGCTCATGCTGACCTTAGAAGTGCTGAACCAGAATTAGATAGCTCACCACAAGTAAATGGCGAATTTGGTTCTGAAGATGTTCAACCTGAATCTTTATACGCTTCACCTATGGGCGAGCCAGAAGCAACCGTGGAAGACGATTTCTCTGCACAACCTTCACCGTTTGATGTTACGGAAGAGCAAAGCTACCAACAGGGCTCAGAGCTTGAATCAGAACAGGCTGAAGCTGAATTAGCTGACGCAGCATTAATCGAAGAACAGTTTGAACCTTTCCCTTATCAAGAAGAACATTCAGAACCTGAACAGCCAACAGCACAAAACCTAGAGCCAACTGTTGATCTTCCTTGGGAAGAAGTAACGGAAGAAGAACCTGCGCATCAAGATCAAGATCAAGATCAAGATCAAGATCAAGATCTCGCCGCATTCCAAAGCATTGTTTCTGAAGCCCAAGCGAATATGGCAGCGGCGCAGAATCCGTTCTTGGTTCAACAAGATGTTAATTTACCTAAGCCTGCTGAGCCATTACCCACGCTTGAATTGTTATTCCACCCTGAAAAGCGTGAAACCTTTATTGACCGTGATGCGCTAGAGGCAATTGCTCGTCTTGTTGAATCTAAGCTAGCGGACTACAAGATCAAAGCAGACGTTGTCGACATTTTCCCAGGTCCAGTAATCACTCGATTCGAACTTGATCTGGCTCCAGGTGTGAAAGTAAGCCGTATTTCTGGCCTTTCTATGGACTTAGCGCGTTCGCTCTCTGCATTGGCAGTACGTGTCGTAGAAGTGATTCCGGGTAAACCTTATGTTGGCTTAGAACTGCCGAATATGAGTCGCCAAACGGTATTCTTCTCAGACGTGGTTGCTAGCCCTCAGTTCCAAGAAGCGAAATCGCCAACGACAGTGGTTCTAGGACAAGACATCGCTGGTGAAGCCGTTATTGCTGATCTATCGAAAATGCCTCACGTTCTGGTTGCAGGTACAACCGGTTCTGGTAAGTCGGTAGGTGTGAACGTAATGATTCTGAGTATGCTTTACAAAGCATCACCGGAAGATGTTCGCTTCATCATGATCGACCCGAAAATGCTTGAGCTATCGGTTTATGAGGGTATTCCTCATCTATTGTCTGAAGTGGTAACCGACATGAAAGATGCGTCGAACGCCCTTCGTTGGTGTGTTGGCGAGATGGAACGACGTTATAAGCTGATGTCAGCATTAGGCGTTCGTAACATTAAAGGTTACAACGATAAGCTTAAGATGGCAGCGGAAGCGGGTCACCCAATTCACGATCCACTGTGGAAGCCGGGCGACGGCATGGACCCAGAAGCGCCATTGCTTGAGAAACTGCCTTACATTGTGGTTATCGTTGATGAATTTGCCGACCTAATCATGGTGGTTGGTAAGAAGGTTGAAGAACTGATTGCACGTTTGGCACAAAAAGCACGTGCGGCGGGTGTTCACTTGATCCTAGCGACGCAACGTCCATCAGTGGATGTTATTACTGGTCTTATTAAAGCGAACATTCCAACCCGTGTGGCCTTTACGGTATCAACTAAAACGGATTCACGAACTATCCTTGACCAAGGTGGTGCGGAATCACTATTGGGCATGGGTGATATGCTTTACTTGCCTCCTGGTTCTAGCCATACAACTCGTGTTCACGGTGCCTTTGCATCTGATGACGATGTACACGCAGTCGTGAATAACTGGAAAGCGCGTGGTAAGCCAAACTATATTGATGAAATCACCAACGGCGAACAAACTCCAGAAACCTTGCTTCCGGGTGAGAAGATGGAAGGTGATGAAGAGGTCGATCCTCTGTTTGATCAGGTGGTAGAACACGTTGTTCATTCACGTCGTGGCTCAGTTTCAGGTGTACAGCGTCGATTCAAGATTGGCTACAACCGTGCTGCACGTATTGTCGAGCAACTTGAAGCTCAAGGTATCGTAAGTGCTCCAGGTCATAACGGTAACCGAGAAGTCTTAGCACCAGCGCCACCAAAAGATTAGTTCCGGTAGGAACTCATAACTATTCAGTCGGTCAAATCGAAAATATGACCGACTTATGTTCTAACAGGATTATTGATGAAAAAAGTATTCGCACTTTTATTTATGAGCTTCTCAGTGTTTGCTTCTCCGAAAGAAGAGTTGAGTAGCCGCTTGGCATTAAACGCAGGCTTCAGCGCTGACTTTAAACAAGTCGTGACCAGCCCTGATGGTGATGTTGTTATGGAAGGTGAGGGCACGGTAGAGATTGCACGCCCAAGCCTGTTCCGCTGGGAGACCACGTTCCCTGATGAAAACTTGTTGGTATCTGATGGCCAAAGCTTGTGGTACTACAGCCCGTTCATTGAGCAAGTGAGCATTTATTGGCAAGAGCAAGCGACATCACAGACACCTTTTGTGCTGCTGACACGTAACCAAGAAAACGATTGGGATAACTACAACGTAGCGCAGTCGGGTAATCAATTTACACTAACACCAACGGCAGTCGACTCGAATCAGGGTGACTTCCAGATTAATATCACCGAAAAGGGCATTGTTCAGGGCTTTAATGTGATTGAACAAGACGGTCAAAAAGGTGAGTTTACCTTTAGCAATGTTGATTTGGGTAAACCTGCAGCAGACCGCTTTACTTTTGTGGCACCGGAAGGTGTCGAGGTCGACGACCAAAGAAACTGATCTAAACAAGCAGATCGTTTGGTAGTACGTCGATAGGCATTAATGCCATCAACGAATCAAGAGATTGCAATTGAGTAATTACAGCTTAGATTTTGCGGGGGACGAAGATTTTCGTCCCCTTGCTGCTCGTATGAGACCGGAAACTGTCGAACAGTACATCGGTCAGCAGCATATATTAGGCCCAGGTAAACCACTTCGCAGAGCGTTGGAAGCGGGCCATATCCACTCGATGATTTTGTGGGGGCCTCCGGGCACCGGTAAAACGACGTTAGCCGAAGTTGCAGCAAACTATGCGAATGCTGAAGTGGAACGCGTATCGGCGGTAACCTCGGGCGTAAAAGACATTCGTATTGCAATTGAAAAAGCGCGCGAGAACAAGCAAGCAGGGCGCAGAACCATCCTGTTTGTGGACGAAGTCCATCGCTTTAACAAAAGTCAGCAAGATGCTTTTCTGCCTCATATCGAAGATGGCACCGTGACCTTTATTGGTGCGACGACAGAAAACCCATCTTTTGAACTGAACAACGCTTTGTTGTCACGTGCGCGTGTCTACAAACTGACGTCCCTGAACACAGATGATATTTCTCTTGTCATTCGCCAAGCGATTGAAGATAAGCAACGTGGGTTAGGTGATGTGCCTGTTGATTTTGCTGATAATGTTTTAGATCGCCTTGCAGAACTGGTTAACGGCGACGCGCGTATGTCGCTTAACTACCTTGAACTGCTGTATGACATGGCAGAAGACAACGATAAAGGCGAGAAAGCGATAACCTTGCAGTTGTTGGCTGAAGTGGCTGGTGAGAAAGTCGCTCGTTTCGATAACAAGGGTGATATTTGGTACGACCTAATCTCCGCGGTTCATAAGTCAATTCGTGGCTCAAACCCTGATGCGGCCTTGTACTGGTCAGCACGAATGATTGCTGCGGGTTGTGATCCTTTGTATATCGTTAGACGCTTGCTGGCGATTGCTTCTGAAGATATCGGTAACGCTGATCCTCGCGCCATGCAGGTAGCGATGTCGGCTTGGGATTGCTTCACGCGCATTGGCCCTGCGGAAGGGGAGCGTGCGATTGCGCAGGCGGTTGTTTATCTCGCATGTGCACCAAAGAGTAACGCCGTTTACACCGCGTGGAAGCAAGCGTTAACAGATGCTCACAATCTTCCTGAATATGAAGTGCCGCATCATTTGCGAAATGCACCGACAACTTTGATGAAGGACATGGGCTACGGGCAAGAATACCGTTATGCTCATGATGAACCAGGAGCCTACGCCGCTGGTGAAAAGTATCTGCCTCCTGAAATGGGAGAGAAGCAATACTATTTCCCAACAAAACGAGGCTTAGAGACCAAAATTGGCGAGAAGCTAGATTATCTGGCGGATTTGGACGCAAAAAGCCCACAAAAACGCTATGAAAAGTAGTCTTTTTTGGATATCGTTACCTAGTCATAAAATTTCAATTAAATCGTTATAAATTGGTCGAAATAGCACCAATTTTAGGGGTTTAGCAGTGATTCAGTAGCAAACTACTGAATATTCAAATAACTAAAGCATAGGATTAGCAATGCTGGATTCTAAATTACTTCGAGCTGAGCTGGATGAAACAGCGGCAAAATTAGCACGTCGAGGCTTCACCCTTGATGTAGAGACAATTCGTGAACTTGAAGAAAAACGTAAGTCCCTTCAGATGAAAACTGAAGAGCTACAAGCGTTACGCAACTCTCGATCGAAGTCCATTGGTCAAGCGAAAGCAAAAGGCGACCATGAAGAAGCTGAGCGTATCCTTGCAGAAGTAGGCAACTTAGGCGCAGAATTAGACCAAGCTAAAGTAGCATTGGCTGATCTTCAATCTGAGCTAGAAACGATCACAATGTCTATTCCTAACCTACCTGATGCAGAAGTGCCAGATGGTAAAGATGAAGACGATAACGTAGAAGTTTCTCGTTGGGGTCAACCTAAGACTTACGACTTTGAAGTGAAAGATCACGTCGATCTTGGCGAAATGTCTGGCGGTCTTGATTTTGCTAGCGCAGTTAAAATCTCGGGTTCTCGTTTCATCGTGATGAAAGGCAAATTTGCACGTCTACACCGTGCTATTGCTCAGTTCATGCTGGACCTTCACACTGATGAGCACGGCTACACAGAAATGTACGTACCGTATCTAGTGAACCACGATAGCCTTTACGGTACTGGTCAACTTCCTAAGTTCGGCGAAGACTTGTTCCACACAAGCCCGCTAACTGAGCAAGTAAGTGACGTACCTCTTAAGACTCTATCGCTTATCCCTACTGCGGAAGTACCGGTAACGAACATGGTTCGTGACACGATCACTGATGAAGCTGAACTGCCACTTAAGATGACAGCTCACACGCCGTGTTTCCGTTCTGAAGCGGGTTCTTACGGTCGTGACACTCGTGGTCTTATCCGTATGCACCAATTCGATAAAGTTGAATTAGTACAAATCACTAAGCCAGAAGACTCAATGGCAGCGCTTGAAGAGCTAACTGGCCACGCTGAGAAAGTACTTCAACTTCTAGAGCTTCCTTACCGTAAAGTGATTCTATGTACAGGTGACATGGGCTTCGGTTCTGCGAAAACTTACGACTTAGAAGTATGGGTTCCAGCACAAGAGACTTACCGTGAGATTTCTTCTTGTTCAAACATGTGGGATTTCCAAGCGCGTCGTATGCAAGCTCGTTTCCGTCGTAAAGGCGAGAAAAAACCTGAACTTGTACACACACTAAACGGTTCTGGTCTTGCTGTTGGTCGTACTATGGTTGCTATCCTTGAGAACAACCAAGAAGCAGATGGCCGTATTGCTATCCCAGAAGTACTTCAACCATACATGGGCGGCGTAACGCACATCGGTTAATTAGATTGATTAAGCATTAGGTTACTTATAAAACCCAGCCAACAGGCTGGGTTTTTTATTGCCTATAGAATAGTGTAGTGGCGAGAAATAAATAATTTTTGTTACCTATGTGTAATAGTGTTTTATTGATTTTGATAATTATTACAATCCTTAAATGTGGCTATAATATGCTCTTACCGCGGTAGGTATAGATTTTCTCGTTCAAATACTGAGGAGGGCTTATGGCCGTAGGATGGGCTGGTGACGATAGTGTCAGCCAGCAAATACAAAATACCATTGATGATGAGATCTCTCGTGTAAGAGAAAACCTTCGAGGTGGTGAGGGTTTGCGTTATTGTGATGAGTGTGGTGATGAGATTCCGGAACAAAGACGACGCGCGATCAAAGGCGTTCGTTTGTGTATAGAATGTCAGTCAATATTAGAGCATGACGCACATCGACATTCATTGTTTAACCGTCGAGCAAGTAAAGATAGCCAATTACGTTAAACTGACGGTTACCTTCAAGCAGTTAAGGCCTTACTTTTATGTAAGGCCTTTTAGTTTAATTAAATGATTTATTAATGAAGATATATAGAAATAATCGTCGCTCTTGTTTAGAGCAATAAACGCCTTATTTAAAGCAATGAGTATTTTGTAATGCAGTGTCGATAGCAGCGACCAATTGCTCAATATGTTGTGGTTTGATAATAAACGGAGGCATCATATAAATTAGCTTACCAAACGGACGGATCCAAACGCCTTGCTCTACAAAGTGAGCTTGGATGGTTTCCATATCGACAGGTGTGTGGGTTTCAACGACGCCAATCGCGCCCAACCAGCGAACGTCTTTGACAAGATCATGCTCTCGCAATGGTGGTAGCAACTCAGAGAAAAGCTGTTCGATCTGTTGAGTTTGATTTTTCCAATGACCTTGCTCGATGATGGATAAACTTGCCGCACCGACTGCGCAAGCTAATGGGTTACCCATGAATGTTGGCCCGTGCATAAAGCAGCCCGCTTCACCGCCACATACCGTGTCAGCAACTTCCTTACTCGCCAGCGTCGCTGACAATGTCATATAACCACCAGTTAAAGCCTTGCCTACGCATAAGATGTCCGGTTGAACATCGGCATGCTCACAAGCGAATAGTTTCCCTGTACGGCCAAACCCGGTCGCAATCTCATCCAAGATCAGCAATACGTTGAATTCATCACACAGTAAGCGAACTTGTTTTAGGAACTCAGGGTGGTAGATGCGCATGCCACCAGCCCCTTGAACGATTGGCTCTAAGATCACCGCTGCGACTTCTTGATGGTGTGCTGCCAGCTTTTCTTTAAAACTATCGATGTCACTTGAGTTCCACTCATCCCAAAAGCCTGTTTTTGGTGAATCAGCGAAAATATGTTCCGGTAAAAAGCCTTTGTAGAGGCTGTGCATCGAGTTGTCAGGGTCGGTCACTGACATCGCCGCAAAGGTATCACCGTGGTAGCCATCTCTTAGTGTGAGGAACTTTGAACGAGGTTGTCCTTTAGCGTGCCAATATTGCAGTGCCATTTTTAGGCTAACTTCTACGGCAACTGAGCCTGAATCGGCCAAGAATACATGTTCAAGATTACTTGGTGCTAGGTTGAGAAGCTTCTTACATAAATCGATGGCAGGCTGGTGGGTGATACCACCAAACATAACGTGTGAAACCTTATCTATTTGGCTATGAGCAGCGGCATTGAGCTCTGGGTGATTGTAGCCGTGAATGGTTGACCACCAAGACGACATACCATCAATAATTCGTTGTCCGCCTTCTAATTCTAAGTAAACACCGTCTGCATTGGTGACTGGGTAGCAGGTCAGAGGTGTTAACGTTGATGTGTAGGGATGCCAGATATGCTGGCGATCAAAGGCGAGATCCATAGTAACTTCCATTCTTAAGGTGATTAAAAAATAATCAGATGTAAACTTTTGATATTATCAATGTGTTGACAGTCTAAAGCTTGTCGGTAGACTAGCCAAGCATAAATGCAAACTCTAGACACAGAGTTGTAACATCAAAAAAATAAAAAAGGATCGACACGTGGAAGTTCGTCATGACTGGACAGTTGCTGAAGTAACAGCGCTGCTTGAAAAACCGTTTATGGATTTAATGTTTGAAGCTCAAGTCGTTCATAGACAGTACCAAGAGCACAACCACGTGCAGGTGAGTACGCTTTTATCGATAAAGACAGGTGCTTGCCCTGAAGATTGTAAGTACTGCCCTCAAAGTGCTCACTACCGAACGGATGTCGACAAAGAACGCTTAATGGAAGTTGAGCGTGTTTTGGATGCGGCGCAAAAAGCCAAGAATGCGGGCTCAACTCGCTTCTGTATGGGCGCGGCATGGAAAAACCCGAAAGAACGCGATATGCCTCACCTAACTGACATGATCAAAGGTGTGAAAGGTATGGGGTTAGAAACCTGTATGACACTGGGCATGTTAACGCCGGATCAAGCAGGTGAGCTAGCCGACGCAGGTTTGGACTACTACAACCATAACCTTGATACGTCTCCAGAATTCTACGGCAGCATTATTACCACTCGTACTTACCAAGATCGTTTAGATACGTTATCTCACGTGCGTGATGCCGGAATGAAGATCTGTTCTGGTGGCATCATCGGTATGGGCGAAAGCACCAATGACCGAGCAGGCCTTCTTGTAGAGCTGGCGAACCTTCCAGTACACCCAGAAAGTGTGCCAATCAACATGCTTGTAAAAGTGAAAGGCACACCGATGGAAAACGTCGATGATGTTGAGTCTTTCGACTTCATCAAGCTGATTGCAATTGCACGTATTATGATGCCTATGTCTGCGGTTCGCTTATCTGCAGGCCGTGAGAACATGAATGAACAGATGCAAGCGATGTGTTTCATGGCGGGTGCGAACTCTATCTTCTACGGTTGTAAGCTACTGACTACGCCGAACCCAGATGAAGACACGGATATGCAGCTGTTTAAGAAGCTGGGTATCAACAGCCAAGAAGTGGCTCAAAAGCCAGATGAAATTCAAGAAAACGAACTGTTAGATCAAGTGGTGGAGCGCGTTGCAGCTCGTCCAACGAAAGACGACATGTTCTACGATGCCACTGTTTAAAGCTCGCATTAAAGAAGCCCTTGTTCATCGCCATGAGCAAGGGTTGACTCGTCAACTCAAGGTGCTCGAAAACAGCAATGGACCTTTGCTGAATAGCGAAGGTTCTAGTTTCATCAATTTTTCGAGTAATGATTATTTAGGCCTGGCGAACGATCCTGAATTGGTCGATGCATGGCAAACGGGTCTTTCACAATATGGTGCTGGAAGTGCGGCATCACCGTTGGTTACAGGCTTTAGTCCTGCTCATCGAAACTTAGAGGCTCAGCTGTGTGAGTGGCTTGGCTTTGAACGTGCCATTCTCTTTAGCTCTGGTTTCAGTGCTAATCAAGCCTTGTTGTTTTCTCTGCTCGAGAAAGACGATTCACTATTGCAAGACAAACTTAACCACGCCTCTTTGATGGAAGCGGGGATGCTTTCTCCTGCCACAATGAAACGTTTTAAGCATAACGACACGCAACATCTAGAGTCGTTATTAAGCCGTTCTCCGCAATCCTTGGTTGTGACGGAAGGCGTGTTCAGCATGGATGGCGACCAGGCACCCCTTAATCAAATATCTAACCTGACCAATCAATACGACAGTTGGCTAACAGTTGATGATGCCCACGGTATTGGTGTATTGGGTGATAAAGGGGCAGGGAGCTGCAACGCTTCGCAAATAACGCCTGATATCTTGGTCGTGACCTTTGGTAAAGCATTTGGCCTATCTGGTGCTGCGATTTTGTGTTCATCAGAAGTGGGTGACTACTTAACTCAATTTGCTCGTCATCATGTGTATTCGACGGCAATGCCACCTTCACAGGCTGTGGCTTTGTCTCATGCGTGTCAGATGATTCAAACGCAAGAGTGGCGTCGCGAGAAGCTAACCGAGCTAGGGGCTCTCTATGCAGAGCAGGTGAGCGGCTTGAAAGGCTTTGTGGATACTCAGACTCCGATTAAGCCATTTGTGATAGGTGAAGCACAAGCGGCATTATCAATAGCTGAAGAGTTAAAGCAAAACCAAGTTTGGGTGACCGCAATAAGGCCGCCAACCATACCTGCTGGAACTGCTCGATTACGAATCACGTTAACAGCTAACCATAGCCCAAAACAGATTCTCCAGTTAGCCAGGTCGTTGCATCAAGCCATTGAACGAAACATCGACTTAAGCACTGAACCGGGTATCCATCCAAGCTTTGAATCAAATAAAGAGGCTCAGTAAATGTCACAAGAAGCAGTAGTGCATAATTACGTTGGCCAAGATAAGAGTGCGATTGCCGAAGCCTTTGGTAAAGCGGCAACAACCTATGACAAACACGCTGAATTTCAACGCGATGTTGGCCACCGATTACTGGATAAATTACCCAGCGATCTGTCAGGCTTTAAGGTGCTGGATCTAGGTTGTGGTACTGGCTATTTCTCCGAGCAACTTGTAAAACGAGGCGCCGAAGTGGTTTGCGCTGATCTTTCTGTTGGAATGCTAGCAACAGCAGAGAAGCGGTGTGGTGCATCTGTATCTTTATATCAACAAGCCGATGCCGAACAATTGCCGTTTGAAGATGGGTGTTTTGACATCGTTTTCTCTAGCCTTGCGTTGCAATGGTGTGACGATTTGTCGTCGCCTTTGAGAGAGATGAAGCGTGTTACAGCGGCTGGTGGGCGTGTTATTTTCTCAACTTTGCTTGATGGGTCACTGTTTGAACTGAAAAAGTCGTGGTCCAAAATTGATGCACATCAACACGTTAACCATTTTATTACAATCAATCAGGTAAAAATTGCGTTAGCGCAATCTAGCTGTACCGTTCATCAACTAGACTTGCCCACCATCACCGTTTGGTACGACACTGCGTTTGAACTGATGCGCGACCTTAAAGGTATCGGCGCTAATCACGTAAGTGGTCGCTCACAAGGTTTAACAAGTCGTCGCATGTTGCAGCTTGTTGATCGGGAATATCGAGAGTTTAAGAACCATCAAGGTTTCTTACCAGCAACATATCAAGTTTGTTTAGGGGTTATTCAATTATGATTGATGCATTATTCATTGCAGGTACGGATACCGAAGTGGGAAAAACTGTGGTTTCAAAAGCGATTCTTCAAGCTTTGGCCGCACAAGATTTATCAACAATTGGTTACAAGCCAGTTGCTGCAGGGAGTGAAAAATCCCCTGAAGGATTACGTAATAGTGATGCACTGCATCTTCAAGAAGCGGCGACGCAAGATATTGCTTACGAAGACGTAAACCCGTATGCACTATTGCTACCGTCATCGCCTCACATCGCTGCAAAGCATGACGGCGTGGTGATTGATGAGGCGGTATTATCAGCGAAGCTGGAAGAGCATAAGCAAAACTCTGACATCGTGTTAGTTGAAGGTGCTGGTGGTTGGCGAGTCCCGGTTTCAGACGATGAATATCTTTCTAGCTGGGTTAAAAAAGAGCAACTGCCAGTGGTACTGACTGTGGGTATTAAACTTGGTTGTTTGAGCCACGCTCTATTAACGGCAGAAGCGATTCGTGCTGATGGCCTAAACCTAGTAGGTTGGGTCGCAAACCGTATCAATCCAGGTACTGAGCACTACGCAGATATTATTGCGATGCTTGAAGATAAGTTAGGTGCACCTAAGTTAGGTGAAATCCCTTACGTCCCAAAAGCGAAGTCTAAAAACATTGGTAAGTACATTGATGTGCAGCCTTTGCTTGCGCTTTAATTACCACGTTATGTACTAAATAAGAAAAGGGCTGCGATTGCAGCCCTTTTGCTATTTTAAGCCTTTAGACCTTGAGTTGATAAACAACCGGTCTTTTAATAAACAAGCTTAGAACTAATGTTCTTTAGTCAGTCCCATTAAAGCTTGCTGAGTTTCTGTGATTTTTGTCTGTGCCGTTTGCGGTGTTAGGATTCCAACCTGCTTTTTCGCTTCTTCTTCAGTAATCCCTAGGTGACAGCACAGTAAATCGATAGCCATTTGAGTGTTAGTACCTTCAACCATGATCCTTTCCTTTTTGTACATGGACTAGCCAATAAATCATCTGAAGTCACTGTAAACGGATTGTTATATCGACACCATACGACTTAGGTCTAATAGAGTGGATTTAATTCGGATATGGTCTCGTAATCAAATGTTGCAATTTAATGCTTAACCTTGTTTTCTTAATCTAAGACTATATGTATAAGTAAGTATAAGTAAGTATAAGTAAGTATAAGTCTTCAAGGTTGGAATCTATTGCTGTCTGCCTTGTCTATAACAATAAGTTTTATAAAAACAGCTTTCATGCGGAGATAAGTAATGAAGCGAGTAATGTTGTTCCTTGCAACTAACCTAGCGGTTGTATTGGTACTAAGTGTTGTTCTTAATGTTGTATACGCAGTTACAGGTATGCAACCCGGTAGCCTCTCAGGTTTATTGGTGATGGCTGCGGTATTTGGTTTTGGCGGCTCATTCATTTCATTAATGATGTCGAAGAAAATGGCGCTACGCTCGGTAGGCGGCATGGTCATTGAAAGCCCACGTAACGAAACAGAACATTGGTTGATGGAGACGGTAAGCCGTCAATCTCAACAAGTTGGTATTGGTATGCCAACAGTGGCGATCTACGACTCGCCAGACATCAACGCATTCGCGACAGGTGCTAAGCGTGACGATTCATTGGTAGCAGTATCAACAGGCCTGCTGCACAACATGACGCGTGATGAAGCTGAAGCAGTATTAGCGCATGAAGTGAGCCACATCGCGAACGGTGATATGGTGACCATGACGTTAATGCAAGGTGTAGTGAACACGTTCGTTATCTTCCTATCTCGTTTCATCGCCAACATTGTTGCGTCGAATGACAACGAAGAAGAGGGTGGCAGCAACATGATGGTGTACTTCGGTGTGTCTATGGTGCTGGAACTGGTATTTGGTTTCCTAGCGAGCTTCATTACCATGTGGTACAGCCGCCACCGTGAGTTCCATGCTGATGCAGGTGCTGCGCACTTGGTTGGTAAAGAGAAGATGATTGCAGCGCTAGAGCGTCTAAAGGTGAGCCATGAGCCACAACTAGAAGGTTCTATGATGGCGTTTGGTATCAACGGTAAGAAGTCTCTAACTGAGCTTCTAATGAGCCACCCGCCGCTAGACAAGCGTATTGCTTCTCTACGTAACATGTAATCGCTACCTATTCTTCAGTCGCTAATCGACAAGATACATTTGAAAGGCTTCCTTCGGGAGGTCTTTTTTGATCTTGGCGTTTAAGATAACAAGTGTTGAGACATGAAGTATGAGATATGAGGTGCAGTTGTCGCTAGGTGATTAAATTGAATCAGTAGGAGACGAGTCGATCAATTGGAGAAGGCTTGGTGTTCTTATGTTGACGATTCTTGTGGCGATAGATTTAGTTCCACGCAATAAAAAGGCTTCCACATGGGAAGCCTTAGTCTATTCTGCGATTCGAAATTCGAATATTACAGCTTGTCAGTTAGCTCGATTGCTTGACCGATGTAGTTTGCTGGAGTCATCTCTTTCAGACGAACTTTCTCGTCTGCAGGAATCTCAAGACCATCGATGAATGCACGCATGCCTTCGCCATCTACACGTTTACCACGAGTTAGCTCTTTTAGCTTCTCGTATGGTTTTTCGATGCCGTAACGACGCATTACTGTTTGTACTGGTTCAGCCAATACTTCCCAGTTCTTGTCTAGTTCAGCAAGTAGCGCAGCGCGGTTAACTTCAAGCTTGCTAATACCTTTCAGAGTCGAAGTGTATGCAATGATTGCGTAGCCAACACCCACACCTAGGTTACGAAGAACCGTAGAGTCAGTAAGGTCACGCTGCCAGCGAGAAACTGGAAGTTTTTGTGCAAGGTGGCTGAATACTGCGTTCGCTAGACCAAGGTTGCCTTCAGAGTTTTCGAAGTCAATTGGGTTAACTTTATGCGGCATTGTCGAAGAACCGATTTCGCCAGCAATAGTCTTCTGCTTGAAGTGACCAAGAGCGATGTAGCCCCAAACGTCACGGTCGAAGTCTAGAAGGATAGTGTTGAAACGAGCAATTGCATCGAATAGCTCAGCGATGTAATCGTGAGGTTCGATTTGAGTTGTGTACGGGTTCCAAGTTACGCCAAGAGATTCAGTGATGAACTCTTCGCTAAACTGGTGCCATTCAACTTCTGGGTATGCAGAAAGGTGTGCGTTGTAGTTACCTACAGCACCGTTGATTTTCGCTAGGATCTCAACGTTTTCGATTTGCTTGTATTGACGTTCCATACGGTACGCAACGTTAGCCATCTCTTTACCCATAGTAGAAGGAGAAGCTGGCTGACCGTGTGTACGAGACAGTAATGGAATATCACGGTACTCGTTCGCAAGTGCTTTGATAGCATCAATTACGTTACGGATTTCTGGAAGAATCACTGTGTCACGAGCTTCTTTAAGCATAAGCGCGTGAGAGGTGTTGTTGATGTCTTCAGAAGTACATGCAAAGTGAATAAATTCGTTTACAGCGTGAAGTTCAGGAACGCCAGCAACTTTCTCTTTCAAGAAGTACTCAACCGCTTTAACGTCGTGGTTAGTCGTGCGCTCGATCTCTTTGATACGTAGAGCATCTTCTTCGCTGAAGTTAGCGGCTAGTTCATCAAGAAACTGGTTAGCTTCTGCACTGAACGCTGGTACTTCTTTGATTGCATCAGTTGCTGCAAGCTTTTGTAACCAACGAATTTCAACGATAGAGCGGTACTTTAGTAGTCCAAACTCACTAAAGATGCTGCGTAATGCAATAGTCTTACTTCCGTAACGGCCGTCTACTGGTGAAACAGCAGTCAATGCTGACAGTTCCATGGTGTTCTCCTGAATTGAGTTTTCTAAATTTTGAGAGGTTTATACCAGTAACAATCTCAATTGTCACGCACATTGCGCAATCGTTTGCGTGAGAGTTGTATTGATACAAAAAACAAGCTCGCGACGAGGCGCGAGCTAATAAACTACATTCGAGCTAGTAGGATTTGAGCCTGCTCGATCATCTTCTTACGACCGAAGATAAGGTGGCGACGTTTACCGCCAACTTGACGCCATAACACAGCGCTTCGAATCCCTGATAGAAGCAGTGCGCGAACCTTATGTTGGCTCGATGTCTGCTGAAGTACAGACGGAGTACCAGAAACCTGAATGCGAGGGCCGATAGGGCTGACGACATCAAGGTAGATACTTGCAAGGTTGCTGATCATTTGCTCGTCAAACAGATCAAAGTGTTCAGTTTGGCGCTCTGCAGTTTGAATGCGCTCACCAAGCTGAGACATAGAGTCGTTGCGAGAAGACAGCTTACGCTCAAGCGCCATCAAGCTGATGATGTAACGCGTGATATCGCTACCTGCTGGAGTACTATCGATACCTTTTACTAAGCACTCAAGGCCAAGCTTTAGGTTCGCTTCACGTCCAAATACGCCCACGGTATTCGATGGGTTGGTATTTAAAATGGCACTGAGTGAAGCTTCAAAGGCATCTTTATCACAATGGCCGTCTTTCGCTACTTGTTGAACCAAAGCCACAGCTTGGCAAATTCCGGCGAAAGCAATAGTACGGTCATAAAGTGTATTAGCCACGTAGTAACTCCTAGTTGTCTTCTATCGTTTGTCGTTTGATTGATTAGATGCGCTTTTCGATGATACCACCACCAAGACATACTTCGCCTTGGTAGAACACTGCAGATTGACCTGGGGTCACTGCGATTTGTGGCTCATCAAAAATAACCTTAATGTTCTCATCATCAATTGGGATGATTGTACAAGGAATATCTGTTTGACGGTAACGTGTTTTTACCGTGCATGTCATAACTTCAGTAATTGGTGTGCGATTTACCCAATGAAGTTGAGATGCGATCAAACCTTCTGATTTCAAAAGAGGGTGGTCTTTACCTTGTACTGCGATCAAAACATTACGCTTGAGATCTTTTTCACCAACAAACCATGGTTCTTCGTTACCGCCACCACCTTTAGTGCCGCCAATATGAAGGCCTTTACGCTGACCTAGCGTGTGGTACATCAAACCTTGGTGTTGACCAATCACTTGGCCTTCAGGTGTTTCGATGTTACCCGGTTGTGCTGGTAGGTATTTGCCTAGGAACTCAGTGAACTTGCGCTCACCGATAAAGCAGATGCCTGTTGAATCTTTCTTCTTAGCTGTGATCAAGTCTTGCTCTTCAGCAATACGTCGCACTTCTGGCTTCTCTAATTCACCGACAGGGAATAGGCTGCGTGCCACTTGATCTGAGCTTAGCGTGTATAGGAAATAACTTTGGTCTTTGTTGCTGTCTAGACCGCGTAGCATTTCTGGTTTTACGCCAGCATCAAGCTCTTCTTGAGTTGGGAAAGTACGACGAACGTAGTGACCCATCGCAATGTAGTCTGCGTCTAGCACTTCATCCGCAAACTCTAAGAATGCTTTAAATTTGATTTCTTTGTTACAAAGAATATCTGGGTTAGGTGTACGACCTGCTTTGTACTCTTCAAGGAAGTATTCGAATACGTTGTCCCAGTATTCTGCAGCAAAGTTGATAGTGTGAAGGTGGATACCTAGTTTGTCACATACCGCTTGAGCATCAGCAAGATCTTCAGCTGCCGTGCAGTATTCTTCGTTATCGTCTTCTTCCCAGTTTTTCATGAAAAGGCCTTCTACCTGATAGCCTTGTTGCTGAAGAAGATACGCCGATACTGACGAATCTACACCGCCGGACATACCGACAATTACTTTCTTTTCGCTGTTTCCAGAGCTGATATCTGACATGTCTAAACACCGTTACTATTACTTGGTCGCAGATTCTAACAGAAAGAGAAACGCCGTGACAGATCCGAGACCGGAATCACAGTTTCATTTGCACAAATAGTGCGCTGACTTTGTTAGAGAATCGCATGAGAGCGAGGTGAGTCGCTAGGATGTCAGAAGTATATGTGGCATAGTCGCTCGAAATCCAAGACCTGAGATAAAAAAATGTCTGAACAAAATGAATTTATGCAAGAAGAAGAGCTGATTGAGATCATCGAGAACCAGCTTGAAGATGGCGAACCAGTGAAAGTGAAAGAGACGTTGATGCGTTTAATGATGACAGGCACTCCACGTGAAGAAGCAATTGCGGCTATGGCATGTGCACTGGCAATTGAAGTATTTGACGTTATGAAAAACGGCGCGGAGTTTAATCAAAAACGTTACGCGGAGCATTTGGGCATGCTGCCTGATTTAAGCTTTATGGAAGGCGAATAAAAAAAACCTTCAGCAAACGTTTGCTATAGTTTGAAAGATTGCCGCGTTAAATATAGCGCGGTAGAATCCGCCACCTATTTCCCCTTGACTTAGACTAGCCTTATGAAATTCCCTGGACAACGTAAATCAAAGCACTACTTTCCGGTTCACGCTCGTGATCCTCTAGTGAGCCAAGCTCAAAGCAGTAAAAGAATGTCACGCACTCATATTATCGGTATTGACCAAACATTGGTGGATATTGAAGCAAAGGTGAGTTCTGAACTTATTGAGAAGTATGGTTTGAGCAAGGGACATTCACTGGTTATTGGCGACGCAGCCGCTGAATCTTTGTATCAAGAATTAAAAGAGCAGTGCCTGATTACCAATGAATACGCTGGTGGCACAATTGGTAACACATTACACAACTATTCAGTGCTAGCGGATGACCGTTCTACACTGTTAGGTGTAATGAGCCAAGATATTAAGATTGGTAGTTACGGTTATCGCTATTTATGTAATACATCAAGCAGAATGGATCTGAACCATTTACAAGGGGTAGATGGCGCAATTGGTCGCTGCTTTGCATTAATTACAGAAGACGGTGAACGTACTTTCGCAATTAGCGAAGGACAAATGAACCAATTAAAACCAGAAAGCATTCCTGAAAAAATCTTCAAAAGTGCTTCTGCTTTAGTTTTAACGGCTTATTTAGTTCGCTGTAAGCCAGGCGACCCGATGCCTGAAGCAACAATGAAAGCGATCGAATACGCGAAGAAATACGATGTGCCAGTCGTTCTTACACTAGGTACTAAGTTCGTTATTCAAGATGATCCAGAATTCTGGAAAGATTTCCTTGAGCAACACGTAACGGTTGTTGCAATGAATGAAGACGAAGCTGAAGCGTTAACGGGTGAAAGCGATCCACTGGCTGCATCAGATAAAGCGTTAGAGTGGGTAGACCTTGTTCTATGTACTGCGGGGCCTGTTGGCCTATTTATGGCTGGTTATACAGAAGATGCAGCTAAGCGTGAAACGTCACTGCCTTTACTTCCAGGTTCAATTGCGGAATTCAACCGTTTTGAATTTAGCCGTCCTGCGCATAAAGATTTATGTGAAAACCCAACTAAAGTGTATTCGCACATTGCGCCATACATGGGTGGTCCAGAAAAGATCAAAAACACTAACGGTGCAGGTGATGCTGCGTTGTCAGCTTTATTACATGATATGGCTGCTAATAAGTACCACAAAGAAAACGTGCCAAACTCAAGTAAGCACCAACATTCATTCTTGACGTACTCTTCGTTCTCACAAGTTTGTAAATATTCTAACCGTGCTAGCTATGAAGTGTTGGTTCAACACTCTCCACGTTTATCTCGTGGCCTTCCTGAAAGAGAAGATAGCCTAGAGGAAGCGTACTGGGAAAGATAAGTTACTTTCTTTAATCAGTAGTACTATCAGTATCAGTTGGTTTCTAATACTGATAGTGCAAATATAAAAAAGGCTCCGAAAGGAGCCTTTTTTGTTTCTGAATATATTGAAGTCGTAAATAATACTTTGGTCGACTTAAATATTAATTCTATTGCTTAGCGTGTAATTGATTACTCACTAAGTAAACTAAATGTTTAGATAGCAAACTCTTCTAGAGATTTACCAGCATCTAGCTGTTCTTGGATAGCTGAAGGCGTACGGCCTTGACCTGTCCAAGTCTTCTCGTCGCCGTTTGCGTCTACGTATTTGTATTTCGCTGGGCGAGGAGCGCGTTTAGCTTTTGTTGTTTTAGATTTTGCTTCACCAGAAAGTGCAGCAATAAGATCGGCAACATCAATTCCGTCTTTTGCAATTTGTTCAGCAATAGCAGAAAGCTTAGCTTCTTGCTCTGCTTTAGCAGCACGTTCTTCAGCTTCAGACTCTTGACGCTCTTGTACAACAATAGTCAGCTTGTCTAGCGCTTCTTCAAGTTGCTCAAGAGTTAATTCACGTGAGAACGCACGAAGGCTGCGGATATTTAATAGAGTTTTTGTTAATTCAGACATGATATTTTCCATCAAGGTAAACTAAATAATCTTCCTAATAATAAACAGAGCCTAGGAATAAAACAAATAGTATTTCTTCTATTACATATTTAAATATAAAAGTGAGATGAATAGTTGAAAATTCAGAGCAGTATTTCTATTGAATTTATAATAATTATTAAGAACATCTTAAAAAATGATATGTGACAGGTGGAGTAGTCAACTTATGTAGACTATTCTTCTATTGATTAGTTCATTAACAAAAAAGCTATTTTTCTCGGAATGATATGTTGCATTGTTGCTCTTGGTGAGTACAATTGCGGCTACCTGATGCGAGGTGTTGGTTAATTTGTTGTTAAACTCTGGTTTACACGGTTAATAATGTTATCGCACGTAGAGGTGCAATTATAAAAAGTAACTTCCGTTGGGGTGATGCCAATGAACGGGAATGAAAGGTGTAATTGCCGAAGTAAATTGTATATCTAAGCAATTTGCTGGGGTTGTGCTCAATAGGTACAACACTGCCATAGTCTTAATTTTAAACTATGGAGCGCTACTGTAGGGTTGGGTGAAGTGTTCACTTCCCTTTCGCTTAGTTCAACATGAGCTTGGTCAGCCGTATCAAGTTTGTCTGCAGTAGATCTCTAGCCAAATAAAAAACTGGTTTTTGAAGATCATGAATTTAATAGATTTTGCAACATCACCTTTATCTTTGCTTCCGCCCCTTGTGGCTTTGAGCCTTGCTATTGTTACCCGCCGTGTATTGGTTTCTTTGGGTGTCGGTATCATCATGGGTGCGATTCTACTTGCTGATTACTCAGTAGGTAACGCAGCTAGCTACGTGTTTACTAAAGCATCTGGTGTTTTCATCGAAGATGGTGGCATCAACACTTGGAACATGAGCATCATTGCATTCCTAATTATTCTTGGAATGACAACGGCATTATTAACACTGTCTGGCGGTACTCGCGCATTCGCGGAGTGGGCACAGTCTCGCGTTAAGAGCAAACGTGGTTCAAAACTACTTGCTGCTTTCTTAGGTGTATTCATCTTTGTTGATGACTACTTTAACAGCCTAGCGGTTGGTGCTATCTCTCGTCCTGTAACAGACCGCTTCTATGTATCTCGCGCTAAGCTTGCTTATATCCTAGATTCAACTGCGGCTCCTATGTGTGTGATCATGCCTGCTTCTAGCTGGGGTGCTTACATCATCACGATCATTGGTGGCATCTTAGTGACACACGGTGTGACAGAGTATTCTGCACTGGGTGCTTACGTTCGTCTTATCCCAATGAACTTCTACGCTGTATTCGCACTACTAATGGTGTTCGCAGTAGCATGGTTCGGTCTAGACGTTGGTAAGATGCGTGAGCATGAGATCGAAGCATCTCAAGGCCGTGGCTTTGAAGGTGACAACGATCAAAAGCAAGCTCACGATCTAAACGAAGAGTTAGATATCGAAGAGAGCGAAAACGGTTCAGTTTCTGATCTTGTTATGCCAATCGTATCGCTAATTGTAGCGACAGTGGCTGCAATGCTTTACACAGGCGGCCAAGCGCTGGCTGCTGATGGCCAAGCATTCAACCTTCTAGGCGCATTCGAAAACACGGATGTAGGTAAGTCTCTTGTTTACGGTGGTGTTATTGGCTTACTAGTAGCACTAGCGACAGTATTCAAGCAAAAGCTATCTATGACTGATATCGCAAGAACAATGTGGATCGGTGCTAGCTCTATGTTTGGCGCGATTCTGATTCTTGTGTTTGCATGGACTATCGGTTCTGTTATCGGCGACATGAAAACGGGTTCTTACCTATCGTCTCTAGTAACAGGCAGCATTGATTACCACTGGTTACCGGTTATGTTGTTCCTTCTAGCGGGCGTTATGGCGTTCTCTACAGGTACATCTTGGGGTACGTTCGGTATCATGCTACCAATCGCGGGTGATATGGCTGCAGCATCGGATATCGCACTGATTCTTCCAATGCTAAGTGCGGTTCTAGCGGGTGCAGTATTTGGTGACCACTGTTCTCCAATCTCAGATACGACGATTCTGTCTTCTACTGGTGCTCGTTGTAACCACATCGACCACGTCTCGACTCAGCTTCCATACGCGTTGTCTGTAGCGTTCGTATCGTGCATTGGTTTCATCACTCTAGGTATGACATCTTCAATTGGCATCGCATTTGGCGCAGCGTCTCTAACGTTTGTTGCTGTATGTTTTGCATTGGCTTACTTCTCTCGCTGCAAAATGGCGACGTGCAAAAGCTAAAATTGAAAGTTAATCAGTAAACTATCAGGGAGGCGTTTGCCTCCCTTTTTTGTGCCTGTTAATTTAATTTTAAGTTTCGTGAAAAAAGTTCGAATAAATGGTTGAAAAAGGATGTCAGCTTAGTTAGTGTGGAGACAAGACAGCAAACAACCTAAGAGCTGATAAGTATGCGTAAATTAGTAATGAACATTCATCACCATCATCACCCTATCTAGTCTTTCGGGGGAGATTTACGTATACCCGGGAGCAAGATTACTCCCGGAGGTTAAGTCAAAAGAATTTAGATTTAAACCCTCGGGATGACAAAGTCCCCGAGGGTTTTTTAGTTTTAGCGCTTTTAAATAATCAATAAATTCAAATATTTGCACAGGGATACAGCAATGCAGACACAACGCCTAAGAATCGCAATTCAAAAGAAAGGTCGCTTAAGCAAAGAGTGCCAAGACCTACTTAAAAAATGTGGTGTTAAATTTAATATCATGGGTGAGCGCCTAGTGGTTCACTCACTAAATATGCCAATCGACTTGTTACTCGTTCGTGATGACGACATCCCAGGTCTTATCATGGATGGTGTAGTTGACCTTGGTTTCATCGGTGAAAATGAACTAGAAGAAGTTCGTCTAGATCGTGTTGCTCTTAAAGAGCCTTCAGAGTTCCGCACACTACGTCGTTTAGACTTCGGTGGTTGCCGCCTTTCAATCGCTATTAATAAAGACGAAGAATACAACGGCCCACAAGACTTAGCGGGCAAACGTATTGCGACAACCTACCCACAACTACTTAAAGCCTACATGGACGAGCAGGGTGTTGAGTTCAGCACTTGTATGCTAACAGGTTCGGTTGAAGTCGCGCCTCGCGCTGGCCTTGCAGACGCTATCGCTGATTTAGTTTCTACAGGTGCAACGCTTGAAGCGAACGGCCTAAAAGAAGCAGAAGCTATCTTCCAATCGAAAGCAACACTGATTCAACGTGTTGGCGACTTCGACGCAGACAAGACCGCACTGATTGAAAAACTACTGACTCGTATGCAGGGTGTTCAACAAGCGAAAGAGTCGAAGTACATCATGCTTCACGCGCCAACCTCTCAACTAGAGCAAATCAAAGCACTACTGCCTGGTGCTGAAGATCCAACGGTTCTTCCTCTATCTACAGACAAAGACAAAGTTGCCGTGCACCTAGTAAGTACAGAGAACTTGTTCTGGGAAACAATGGAACAGCTGAAAGAGTTGGGTGCAAGCTCGATTCTAGTATTACCAATCGAAAAAATGATGGGGTAGTGACGATGAGAACCGTTGTTTGGCAATCTTTAAGTGAATCACAGCAAGACTCGGTATTAGAGCGTCCAGCTATTACTGAAGGTGCAAACATCACAGCGACTGTTTCTGATGTTATTGCAAAAGTACGAAATGAAGGCGATGCCGCGCTTAAAAAGCTGACTGCAAAGTTTGATGGTGTAACTCCAGAATCTATCCGAGTCAGTTCGGGTGAGATTGAAGAGGCGTGTGCTCGTCTAACACCAGAGATGAAGCAAGCGTTAGAGCAAGCTTATAGCAACATTGCTAAGTTTCACGAAGCTCAAAAGCCGCAGCCAATTAAGGTTGAGACACAGCCTGGTGTTGTGTGTGAGCAAGTGACGCGCGCGATTAATACTGTTGGCCTTTATATTCCCGGTGGCAGTGCGCCACTACCGTCAACGGTTCTTATGTTAGGTGTTCCTGCTCAAATCGCAGGTTGTCGTAAGGTTGTGCTTTGTTCACCTCCGCCAATCGCTGATGAAATCTTGTATGTCGCTAAGCTTTGTAAGATCGACGAAGTTTACAACGTTGGTGGTGGTCAAGCGGTTGCAGCAATGGCTTACGGTACCGAGAGTGTGGCTAAAGTCGATAAGATCTTCGGCCCAGGTAATGCCTACGTTACGGAAGCAAAGCGCCAAGTGAGTAATGACTTCCGCGGAGCAGCTATTGATATGCCAGCTGGCCCATCTGAAGTGTTAGTGATTGCTGATGAAACGGCTGATGCAGACTTCATTGCAGCGGATTTGTTGAGCCAAGCGGAACACGGGCCTGACTCTCAAGTAGTATTGGTAACTCCATCTCCAGTGGTTGCAGACCAAGTAACAGAAGCGGTTCAAAAGCAACTGAAAGAACTGTCTCGTGCGAACATCGCTCAGCAAGCATTGGCTTCAAGCTTAATCATCATTGCTGAATCGATCACTCAAGCGATTGCGATTTCGAATTTCTACGGTCCTGAGCACTTGATCGTTCAAACCAAGAACCCACGTGAATTGCTGCCATTGCTAGATAATGCAGGCTCAATTTTCCTTGGTGACTGGTCTCCAGAATCTGCAGGTGACTACGCATCCGGCACAAACCACGTTCTTCCGACTTACGGTTATACCAAGACGTATTCAAGCCTAGGTTTGGCTGATTTCTCTAAGCGAATGACGGTGCAGGAGCTAACAGCCGATGGGTTGAAAGGCCTAGCGCCAACAGTAGTAACAATGGCGGAAGCCGAAGGTTTGGATGCACACAAACGCGCTGTGACTATCCGAGTTGAAAAGTTAAATAAAGCGAAATAAGGGTAGGGCATGGAAAAGTTAGCAAGAAAACAAGTTCAGGCTCTAACACCTTACTTGTCTGCAAGACGCATAGGCGGTACTGGTGATGTATGGCTAAACGCCAACGAATCTCCGTTTGATAACGAGTACAACCTGAACTTGTCTCGTCTTAACCGTTACAGCGAATGTCAGCCAAAAGAGCTGATTGATGCTTACGCTCAATACGCAGGCGTGAAATCAGAGCAAACTCTGACAACGCGTGGTGCTGACGAAGGTATTGAATTACTGATTCGTGCTTTCTGTGAGCCGAACGAAGACGCTATTCTTTACTGCCCACCCACTTACGGTATGTACGCAATCAGTGCAGAGACGATTGGTGTTGAGCGTAAAGTTGTGCCTCTTACTTCTGAATGGCAATTGGATCTTCCAGCTATCGAAGCTCAGCTCGACAACGTAAAAGTGGTGTTTGTTTGTAGCCCAAATAACCCAACCGGTAATTTGGTTGATCGCAAAGACATCATCAAGTTGCTTGAAATGACACAAGACAAAGCGATTGTGGTGATGGATGAAGCGTATATCGATTTTTGTCCAGAAGCGTCAACCGTTGATTTGCTTGAGCAATATCCAAACCTAGCGATTCTGCGCACCTTGTCGAAGGCCTTTGCTTTGGCGGGCTTACGTTGTGGCTTTACGCTAGCGAACAAAGAGCTTATCGATGTACTGTTGAAAGTGATTGCTCCTTATCCAGTGCCAATCCCTGTTGCTGACATTGCCGTTCAAGCACTTTCAGAGCAAGGACTCGCGCGAGCTAAGTTCCAAGTTCTGGATTTAAGTGCTAACCGAGCGTATTTGCAGGCGGGTCTATTAGGTATGCCTCAAGTGACGGTTTTTGATGGCTGGGGTAACTACTTACTGGTGAAATTCCCGAACGGCGATGAGTTATTTAAAGCGGCTTGGGATACGGGCATTATTTTGCGTAATTCACCTATTGAAGACTGTGTTCGTATTAGTATTGGTAACCGCGAAGAGTGCGAAAAGACACTTGGATTCATTCGTAACTTTTATCAGTAATGAAAGGCTTACCAGTAATAACATTTGCCAGTTTGAGTTGATTAATTGGGCTGGCAAGTGAAACCAATATTTTGGGTTAGCGTTTGATTTTAGCTAGGCCACCAGATTTAAAATTAAAAGGAAGTTCAAGTGAGTAAACAACAGAAAATACTTTTTATAGACCGTGACGGCACCTTAATTGTTGAGCCGCCAGTTGACTTTCAAGTAGACCGTTTAGACAAGCTAAAATTCGAACCGCGAGTAATTCCTAGCCTGCTTGCTTTGCAAGATGCTGGTTACCGTCTAGTGATGGTGACTAACCAAGATGGTTTAGGTACCGATAGCTACCCACAAGAAGATTTCGATGCACCACACAATATGATGATGGAGTTCTTCGAATCTCAAGGCGTTAAGTTTGACGACGTGCTTATTTGCCCTCACTTTGACGAAGACAACTGCTCTTGCCGTAAGCCTAAACTGGGTATGGTTAAAGAGTACCTACAAGGCGGTAAAGTCGATTTCCAACACTCTGTTGTGATTGGCGACCGAATGACGGATCTTCAACTGGCAGAGAACATGGCAATCCGCGGTATTCAATATAGCCCGGATGCGGAAACTGAAGGCACGCTTAACTGGCCACAAATCGTTAAAGATCTGACGGTTAATGCGCGTATTGCTGAAGTAGTTCGTACCACTAAAGAAACAGATATCAAGGTTGCAGTAAACCTTGATGAAACCGGTGGCAACAAGATCGATACCGGCATGGGTTTCTTCGACCACATGCTTGATCAAATCGCGACACACGGTGGTTTCCAAATGAACCTGACTGTGAAAGGCGATCTGCACATCGATGATCACCACACAGTAGAAGATACCGCTCTTGCTTTAGGCCAAGCATTGAAAGATGCACTAGGCGACAAACGTGGTATTGGCCGTTTTGGTTTCAGCCTACCAATGGATGAGTGTTTGGCTCAGTGTGCGTTAGACCTTTCTGGTCGTCCATACCTGAAGTTCGATGCTAAGTTCAGCCGTGAGCAAGTGGGTGATCTTTCAACCGAGATGGTGGTTCACTTCTTCCGTTCTCTAACTGATACATTGGCTTGTACGCTACACCTTTCTTCTGATGGCAATAATGATCACCACATCATTGAGAGCCTGTTCAAAGCGTTTGGCCGTACTCTTCGCCAAGCAATCAAAGTTGAAGGTAACGAGTTACCAAGCAGCAAAGGCGTTCTGTAAGGGTTCGGTATGAAAGAGCAAAAAGTCGTTATTATTGATACTGGTTGTGCCAACGTTTCATCGGTGAAGTTTGCGATTGAACGTTTGGGCTACGCAGTTGAAATTTCAAAAGAACCAGAAGTGGTTCTTGCTGCCGACAAGCTATTCCTACCCGGTGTAGGTACAGCAAGTGAGGCAATGAAGAACCTGCAAGAGCGTGACCTTGTTACCCTTGTCAAGCAAGTTGAGAAGCCTCTGCTGGGTATCTGTCTAGGTATGCAGCTGTTAGGCAAACTGTCTCAAGAGAAAGGTCAAAAGGCTGATGAGTTAGTTGAATGCCTAGGTTTGTGTGATGGTGAAGTTCGTTTACTTGAAACGGGCGACTTGCCATTACCACACATGGGTTGGAACACCGTAACGGCAACACCTAATCATCCTCTATTTAAAGACATTGAAGAAGGCGAATACTTCTACTTTGTTCATAGCTTCGCAATGCCAGTGGGCGACTACACAATCGCACAATGTGATTACGGTAATCCGTTCACTGCGGCGGTTCAAAGTGGCAATTATTATGGTGTTCAGTTCCACCCAGAGCGATCTTCGAAAGCTGGCTCTAAGCTGATTCAGAACTTCTTGGAATTGTAATAAGGATTAGGCAGCGGCTAACGTTGCCATATAAGGAATGTAAATGATTATTCCCGCGTTAGATTTAATTGAAGGCCAAGTAGTTCGCTTATTCCAAGGAGACTACGGGCAAGTAACAGAATACAAAGTAGACCCAGCAGAGCAGTTTAATCTGTACCACCAAGCTGGCGCTGGCTGGCTGCACCTTGTTGACTTAACGGGCGCAAAAGACACAACGGCTCGTCAGTTAGACTTGATTGCTAAGCTCCTTGCTAGCACGCCTGCGAACATCCAGATTGGTGGTGGCGTGCGTAACGAACAAGATGTCGTTGATCTGCTAGAAGCTGGCGCACAGCGCGTTGTGGTTGGTTCTACAGCCGTTAAGCAACCTGAGTTGGTGAAAGGTTGGATGGAGAAGTACGGCGAGGAAAAAATCGTGCTGGCTCTGGACATCAATATTGACGAAAGCGGCATACGTAAAGTGGCGATTTCAGGTTGGCAAGAAGATTCAGGTGTGACTATTGAAGCGCTGATTGAAGACTACCTCACAGTTGGTCTTAAACACGTGCTGTGTACCGATATTTCACGCGATGGCACGCTAGAAGGATCAAACGTAGAGCTCTATGTTGATCTTTGTAAGCAGTACCCACAAGTGCAATTCCAATCATCGGGCGGCATTGGCAGCCTAGCTGATATCGAAGCGCTAAAAGGCAGCGGTGTTGCGGGTGTGATTGTGGGTCGTGCACTACTTGATGGCAAGTTTACCGCAGAGGAGGCATTTGCATGTTGGCAAAGCGCATAATCCCTTGTTTGGATGTCCGTGACGGACAAGTGGTTAAGGGCGTTCAGTTCCGTAACCACGAAATTATTGGTGACATCGTTCCGCTAGCACAACGCTATGCAGAAGAGGGCGCCGATGAATTGGTATTTTATGACATCACCGCATCAAGTGATGGCCGTGTGGTCGATAAAAGCTGGGTGAAACGCGTAGCTGAAGTGATCGATATCCCTTTCTGTGTCGCTGGTGGTATTAAATCAGCAGAAGATGCAGCGCGTATCCTTGAGTTTGGTGCGGATAAAGTGTCAATCAACTCACCGGCATTGGCTAATCCACAGCTGATTACTGACCTTGCTGATAAGTTTGGCGTTCAGTGTATCGTTGTCGGTATCGATTCATACTTCGACAAAGAAACCGGTAAATATCAGGTTTACCAATTTACAGGCGATGAAGCGCGTACTAAAGCAACCAAATGGGAAACCAAAGATTGGGTGCAGGAAGTACAGAAGCGTGGCGCAGGTGAGATTGTGTTAAACATGATGAACCAAGATGGCGTTCGTAACGGCTATGATATCGATCAGTTAAACATGGTGCGTGAAGTGTGTAATGTGCCATTGATTGCCTCTGGTGGCGCTGGTGCAATGGAGCACTTTGCTGAAGCTTATAAAAAGACCAACGTGGATGGAGCACTTGCGGCTTCGGTATTCCACAAACAAGTCATCAATATTGGTGAACTTAAACAGTATTTAAAACAACAAGATGTAGAGGTGCGACTATGAGTTTTGAACCCGTAAGCTTATCAAAAACAGAAGTAGGCGCATTGTCAGAGCGTATTAACTGGGAAAAAGTAGATGGCTTAGTGCCAGCGATTGTTCAAGATTACCAGTCAAGCCAAGTGCTAATGATGGGATACATGAACCCAGCCGCACTTGAGAAAACGGGTGAAACTGGCAATGTGACGTTTTTCTCTCGCACAAAAGAGCGTCTTTGGACGAAAGGTGAAACGTCGGGCAATGTATTGCAACTGCAAAACATCGCCTTGGACTGTGACAGCGACACCTTACTGGTTAAAGTTAATCCCATTGGTCCAACGTGCCACACAGGTACAACAACGTGTTGGGATGGAGACAAGCAAGAAGAGTCTCAGATGGTGTGGCTTCATCAGCTTGAGCAGTTATTGGCTGCCCGCAAGGACGCCGATCCTGAATCTTCTTATACTGCCAGTCTATATGCCCGTGGCACCAAGCGTATTTCGCAAAAAGTGGGCGAAGAAGGCGTTGAAGTCGCGCTTGCGGCGACGTCGGGCGATAAGGCGGAGTTAGTGTGTGAATCAGCAGATTTGATTTACCACCTAATGGTTCTTCTTCAAGACCAAGGCTTATCGATGGATGATGTGGTAAACAAGCTGAAAGAGCGTCATAAGTAAGCTCTCTTTAGATTAATAGAACCGCGTAAAAGACAGACAAAAGCCCCGCAAACAAACATGTTTACGGGGCTTTTTAGTTTTTTAATTTTCAAGATTTCAAGATTTCAAGATTTCAAGATTTCTAAGCCCTACGTCACTTTTCTAACCTCTGACTTTGCGTCATTCCGAGGAGCCTAAGCGACATCAGGAATCTCTTCTCTTAATCTGACTTCTTAGTCGAACGAGTTACCCGCAGCACTTCTTGTATTTCTTACCACTGCCACAAATACACGGATCATTACGGCCGATTTTAAAGCTCTCAACGGTTTGATTTAAGCGTGGGTCAATTTCTGGTTGTGTAGTTTGTTCCTGCTCTGGGAAGGTACCATCAATGTAGTACCAAAGACCGTCTTCACGTATAAAGCGAGAGCGTTCTTGCATGCAGTATTGTGCGCCTTCTTCATTGAAGTAAGCTTTAAACTCAACAAAGCCTTCGTCTTGGTGCGAGCCTACCGCAGTATCGATGACTTCTAGTCCTGCCCAATCACTGTTGATAGATTCTGCAATACCTTCTCTTTGCGCTTCTGCGTTGCAGCTAGGGTGGTAAGTCGCAACAACATAGTCAACTAAACCCAACACGTGCGCTGAATAACGAGAGCGCATCAACTGTTCAGGCGTTTCAACAGCACTGTGGTGAAGGTGCGCTGATTCACAGCACTGTTGGTAAGTATTTTTGCTACCGCATGGGCATAAAGACATAGTCAGATCCTGTAAAAATGGCCTCTATTAAGAGGCCATAAGTGAATGCGTGGGAGTTTACCAAGAAACGATCGCTCACCAAAGTTTAGTTTCTGTTGAAGTTATTGAAATTATCAAAGTGTTAGCGCGAAGTTTACTATTTCAAGGCTGGAGACAATAGCTCTTGAGCCCAAGTCGTCGCTTCGTCATAAGCTTGACCAAGTTGAGCTTCACTCAGTTTGAGAAGCTGGCGAATACGAGTCGCTTCTTCCCAACGAGCTTGCTCATACGCAACCACCATCGCCAATACAGCACCTAACACGCCTTTACGTTGAATCAAGGCTTGTTTGATCTCGATGTCGATCGGCACTGAATCGAGTACTTGTTTCAATGGTTGGTCAAAGAGTGAGTCCAACAGAGAGAACATACCGGTCAAAAAGGCTTGTCCAGGCTCAACCTTAACATTCATCTTCTCAACCAAGAGTTCACACTGACGTGCGCGTATTACCGCTAAGCCATAAAGTGAGTCCGGCTTATCTTCTTTCGCGGATGCGATAGCCACCAGTGAAACGAACTTACGCAGTTTCTGTTCACCAAGGTAAATAAGCGCTTGGCGGAATGAACGAATCGTTGTTGGTGAACCGCCAGCGGAGTTTACGTAGGTAAGTAGCTTATACGACATGGTCACATCGAGCGTAATCAAACGCTCTACTTCACCAAAGTCGATAGGGTCGTGCGCAATCTCTTTTAACAGCTGAACGGTCGTCAGGAATGCCGGGTTGAGCGCACGCGTTTGGATCATCTCTGGCTTGCTAAAGAAATAACCTTGAAAGTAGGTGAAGCCTGCTTTTTTCGCTTCTTGGTATTCTTCGTACGTTTCTACTTTCTCAGCAAGGAACTTGATATCTAGCCCTTTGAGAGAGTTCATAAACATCGCTGCTTTGGCAATTGGCGTCAAACGGATATCGAACTTGATAATTGAAACGTAGGGTAAGAAGCGCTTCCAAGCTTTACTTGGCACAAAGTCATCTAGCGCAATGGTATAACCCGCGTCAAAGATGGTTTTGATTGCTTCAAGTAATTCGTCTGTTGGTTCGCAGTCTTCAAGAACCTCAACAACGAGGCTTTCTTTGGGGAACAGAGTAGGGACTAAGTTGATTAGGCTTGCATATGGGAAGTTCACGAACCCAAGCTTATCACCCAACGTATTATAGTGGGTCGATAAGAAGTGATCGGAAAGCAAACGGCTAGTAGCGAGCTCCGGCTCTACTTCAGGGAAAGTGTTCTTAGGACCATCCCTGAATAGCAACTCGTAACCTATGGTTTTCTTGCCTGTGTCGAGTATTGGTTGACGCGCTACGTATGAATATTTCAACTTGGTACTGTGTTCGGTTTATTTCTGGTAGAGAGATAATAGCTAATTCACTAGAAATTACCATACACTTTCTAAGAAAGTCTGACCGACAATAATAATCAAAGTGAAAGTTTAAGCGTTATGTTAAAAGCTATTGCTAAACGCTCGATTCTGTAGTTCAAAACTTTGCGGCGTGAACACCAGCACTGAGCCTTGCGTATACCAATCGCCAAGTACGATACGGGTTTTAGTGCAATTGTTAGCATTAAATGTATGGATGTCTGGGCGGTGAGTATGGCCGTGGATCATCAGATCGACATTGTTTCGTTCCATCACATCTTCGACTTCTTGCTGTGTCACATCCATGATGTCGAGAGACTTGGTCTGCTTGTCATCTTTGATATCTGATTGAACCTTTGAAACAATTTTCTTCTTGATGAAAAATGGAATTCGGTTGAAGACCCATTGTAACCATGGCTGATGCACTTTTTCGCGAAAGGCGAGGTACTTTACATCTTCAGTACATAGAGTGTCTCCATGCAATACTACCGCTTTTTGCCCGTAGATATCGATCGTAGAAACTTCGTCGAGAAGTTGTACGCCCGTTTGCTTAGCAAATTTTTTGCCGACTAAGAAGTCGCGGTTCCCTTGAGTAAAGTAACAAGGCACGCCTGTTTTCACTAAGTCGATAAACGCTTGGCGGATAGAAGTCGCGAATTCACTCTTATCATCGTCACCAATCCAGAATTCGAAAAGGTCACCTAATACGTAAAGTGCATCCGCTTCTACGGCTTCTTTCTTCATAAAGGTTAAGAAGCAGTCTGTGATGTCTTCTCGTGACGGAGAAAGGTGCAGATCTGATATAAAATATGTTTTCATAGGTCTAAAAAAAGGGAGCGATTCGCTCCCTATATCCTGATTTTATCGGCTCATCAATACTAACCGAAAGCGATGAATTAAGCTTCGATTGTAGTACCAGTGATGATCACTTCTTCTAGAGGTACATCTTGGTGCATACCCATAGAACCAGTGCTAACACCTTTAATCTTGTTTACGATGTCCATGCCTTCAACAACTTCTGCGAATACACAGTAGCCCCAACCGTCTAGGCTTTCGCTACGGAAGTTTAGGAAAGAGTTGTCGTTAACGTTGATGAAGAACTGAGAGCTCGCTGAATGCGGTTCCATAGTACGAGCCATTGCTAGCGTACCAACTTTGTTCGCTAGACCGTTGTTTGCTTCGTTCTTGATCGTTGCACGAGTTGCCTTTTCTTTAAGGCCAGAAGTCATGCCGCCGCCTTGAATCATGAAACCATCGATAACACGGTGGAATAGTGTGTTGTCGTAGAAACCGTCACGGCAATACTGTAGAAAGTTTGCGCTTGTTTCTGGTGCTTTTTCTTCGTTAAGTTGAACTTTGATATCACCAAAATTTGTGTGAAGGATGATCATGATTGTTACCTTACTGTCTTTTTAATATGAAGTTCGAATTCTAGCGCATGTTGGCAGACTTTCAAATCACCAAATCATTAACTTAACTCGGATGTTTGAGGTAATTCCTGCTTTTAGGGATTACCTATTAAGGTATGACTTGTTATACTGCGAGCTTATTTTGATTAATCCATAAAATAGATAGAGATCATGCTGAAGATATATAACACGCTCACAAGACAGAAAGAGGAATTCAAACCAATTACAGCTGGCAAAGTCGGTATGTATGTCTGTGGGGTAACCATATACGATCTCTGTCATATTGGTCATGGCCGTACGTTCGTTTCATTTGACGTGGTAACTCGTTACCTGCGTTACCTTGGTTACGATTTGAATTTCGTTCGTAATATCACTGATATCGATGACAAAATCATCAAGCGCGCTAATGAAAACGGCGAGTCTTGTGACTCTCTGACTGAGCGTCTGATCGGTGAAATGCACGCGGACTTCGATGCATTGAACATGAAACGCCCAGATGTCGAGCCTCGTGCGACTGAATTCATCACAGAGATCATTGAGTTAGTAGAAAAGCTAATTCAACGTGGCTTTGCTTACGTTGCAAGCAACGGTGACGTGATGTTCGAAGTTAAGAAGTTTGACGAATACGGTAAGCTTTCTAAGCAAGATCTTGAGCAGCTTCAAGCGGGTGCTCGTGTTGACATCGATTCTGCAAAACGTAGCCCGTTAGACTTTGTTCTTTGGAAGATGTCTAAGCCTGGTGAGCCGACGTGGGAATCGCCATGGGGGCCAGGTCGTCCAGGTTGGCACATCGAATGTTCAGCAATGAACTCGTCTATTCTTGGCAATCACTTCGATATTCATGGTGGTGGTTCGGATCTACAGTTCCCGCACCACGAGAACGAAATCGCACAATCTTGCTGTGCACATGGCACCCAGTATGTGAATACTTGGATGCACAGTGGCATGGTGATGGTAGACAGAGAAAAAATGTCTAAGTCACTGGGTAACTTTTTCACTATCCGTGACGTACTTCAGCATTACGATGCAGAGACAGTTCGTTACTTCCTAATGTCTGGTCACTACCGTAGCCAACTAAACTACAGCGAAGATAACCTAAATCAGGCTCGTGCATCACTAGAGCGTCTATACACGTCACTTCGTGGCCTAGACCTTACAGCCGCTCCTGCCGGTGGCGAAGAGTACGTGACTCGATTCTCTACAGCGATGAACGATGATTTCAACACACCTGAAGCTTATTCAGTACTGTTTGAAATGGCTCGTGAAATCAACCGTATCAAGCCTGAAAGCATTGAAAAAGCAAGCGGACTGGGTGCATTGATGCGTGAACTAGCAGACATCATCGGTATTCTTCACCAAGAGCCAGAAGCCTTCCTACAAGGTGATGCGGCAGGTAACGACGACGAAGTGGCTGAAATCGAAGCGTTGATCAAACTGCGTAACGACTCTCGTGCTTCAAAGGATTGGGCAAATGCCGACCTTGCACGTGATAAGCTAAACGAGTTGGGTATTGTTCTGGAAGATGGCCCAGAAGGTACGACTTGGCGTCGTAAGTAAATCTTATAAAAAGGGCTGATTTTCAGCCCTTTTTTCTAGCACGAATTCTCTATTTTCACCTTTTCTATCTTCAACTTTTAATTAACAGGAATATTTCTGTGGCTCAGATGTATTTTTATTACTCGGCAATGAATGCGGGTAAATCAACAACGCTTCTTCAATCTTCATTCAACTACCAAGAACGTGGCATGACGCCAGTGATCTTTACGGCAGCTTTGGACGATCGCTATGGTATCGGTAAAGTGAGCTCACGAATTGGTCTGCAATCTGAAGCTCAGCTGTTTAAAAATGACACCAACATGTTTGATGCGATCAAAAAGCTCAATGAGGAAGAAAAGCGTCATTGTGTTTTGATCGATGAGTGCCAATTTTTATCGAAGGAGCAGGTGTACCAATTAACAGAAGTGGTTGATAAGCTGCACATCCCTGTACTTTGTTACGGCCTACGTACCGATTTCCTGGGTGAACTGTTTGAAGGTAGCCGTTACTTACTGTCTTGGGCAGATAAACTTGTTGAGCTTAAAACAATTTGTCACTGTGGCCGTAAAGCGAACATGGTAATTCGTACCGACGAGCACGGTGTGGCGATTGCTGAGGGCGACCAAGTGGCTATTGGCGGTAACGACAAATACGTTTCTGTTTGCCGTCTGCACTACAAAGAAGCGTTAGGTAAATAAGCAGCTCTATTTGCTAACGCGAAAGAACGAAAAACGGTGACCAAGTGTCACCGTTTTTGTTTATTGGGCCAGTGTTTTGCTTTCTTCCAAGCCGAGCTTTTGTTTTATTTCCTGCCGAGCTTTTACTTTGTTCAAAGTCTAACTTTTGCTTATTCGAAACCGAGCTTCTTCAATGCTTGATAGGCGTGGTCAACGTCGTCGGGGATCGGCATCTCAATCTGAAAGCCTTTCTCTGGGTAGGATTTGATTCGCTCGTAATCAGTAATTAATGCGCCTAACACCATATCTAACGGCAACTCTTCGTTAAAGTAATCATCCCAAGTTTGCCATCGCGACGTCACGGTAATCTCGGAAGTTTCATCAGGCCATTGTTTACTGAAGGTTGCGTAGGTACGTTTCTCCATGAAGGGCTTCTGAACTAAGGTTAGCCTCTTCGGCGATAACCCTTTTTCTGTCAGCAACTCATGAGTGAATCGTACATTTTCCCCAGTATTTGTTGCGTGTTTCTCTATGATAATGTCAGAGTCAGGCACGCCACAATCTCGTGCGATAGAAGCGAATGTTTCTGCTTCTGAGCGTTCAAAGCTTCTTTCGGTAAAGCGCCCCACACCGCCAGAAAAAACGATGTAAGGCGCGATCTGTTGGTGATAAAGCTCGGCTGCATATTCAGCTACGCGAGTATCGTTGCTACACAATACAAAGATACAGTCGGAAGGCGTAACCTTGTGACCCATCGACATAAAGTTCCAAAGGGTGTCGACTGAGCGATGCAGTTTTATGTTGGGATTTTTGTTAGCAATAGATTGTTCAGTCATGAAGTGCGTCCAGTGTGGATTCGAATTTAAATGAATAACCTAAGTCGAGAATCTTCTTCGAAGAGATTAACTTGTCTGGGGTATCAACAACAGCGGGCAGAGGCTCACTGCTGTTGGCGCTTTTCAGTGCCGCGGCATAAAACTCCGCCTTACTGACTGTATTTGGTGTGGTCACGTTAACTATTTCATTGTGCAGTTGACTGATAGCGAAATCGACAGCACCAATTGCATCATCAAGGTGCAGCATGTTGGCTGGAGCTTGAGTGCTGACTTGTTTTAACTTGCTTGCGAAGCGTGATGGGTGACGGCTTGGGCCGATTAAGCCACTAAAGCGAAGAATGGTGTAGTCGATACCGGAATCAATCACTGACTGTTCAGCTTGCAGCATGATTCGTGCGTTATCGGAAAATAAAGACGCGTGCTCGTTATCTGAGGTCGAAAGAGGGAGTGATGCATCCAGCTCGTTCAGCACACCCGGCTTAGTTGGGTATACCGTAGTTGAACTAACCATAATGAGCTTTTTAATGTTGGCCTTTTGGCATGCATTGGTGAGTTGCTGCCAGTAGTCGGCATACTCTTGTCCTGCTCCTTTTCTAAAGCCAGGAGGGAAGCTGCCAATCACAATTTCAGTGTTGTTTTCGAGTAACAATGAATAGAGTCGCCCGATAGTCTGTTGTGGATCGGATGAATCAAAGCTAAACACTTCACATGGAATTTGTTCGCTACCAATGGCATCTGCTCCCGCTTGGGTCGTTTTCGTGACCACTACTCGGTTACCATGTTTTTCTAAATGTTCAGATAAAGGTGCACCTACCCATCCTGCACCGACAATAAATATAGAAGCCATGTGTTCCTCACAACTGCAAATGACGAATTTACAATAAGCCTAACAAAGCTTTGCCCAAAAATGAAAAAACTCCACGGCCGAAGCAAGTGGAGTTTTTACTAGAACAATGGAGCTTTAGTTTAGTACGCGAAGAAGCTTGTCTGCGCGCTCTGCCATCTCGATACCTTCATCTGTTAGGTAACCGCCGTCTGGCTGAGTACAAAGGTTTTTTTCGAATAGGCGCTTAACAGCGTCTTGAGTTTCTTGAGCTGCCTCTTGATGGACTTTAATTCCAGTAGCTGCACTACTTACATCAAATTGAAGAAGGAGGTTTAAATCAGCAATATGTTCAGCGTTGTACTTCATAATTGACCTATATATTCATAACGTTCTCTACCTTCACCTTAGTGCGCATTCTCGGCTCAGGCAATAGCAAATAAAGAGAATTGATAAGTGATACCAAATTGATTGATTAATCATCGAGTGATGAGTTTATTTTGGTTATATTGGGTGATTTGCACCCACTTAAATCATCAGTGATGTTTATTGCTAAGTGGTTGTAATATATTGTGACTAGAAATAATTTGCATTGAGCGAATATTGTATAAAAAGGATATGCATAAGTGAGAGCGAACAAAGTAGCATTAACGATCAGTATGCTATTTGCTATCTCAGGTTGTCAAAGTACACCCTCAGAGCAGACAGACGCGAACCAAACCACAAACAACAATAATGAATCGACAATAGAGGTCCGTTCATTTCAGTCTGTCCAAAGCGTTTACTCCGAATGGGAAGTTAAGCTTGAAGACCATGCTCAATTGTCTCTCTATGCACCAGAGAATTACAATGAACTATTAGACGCATGGGATGATGCTGAAAGCATTTATGCGGACTTACTTAAAGACGAAACTCGGATAACCAAGAGTTACTCCATTTTTTCGAGCCTAACTTACGCTGAAGCCTTCGATGAAAAAATCGCTTTGATCAAATCAAACTATGACTCGATCTTAGTGTTAAAGAAGAAGGCTGATCGAGTACTCGCGGATTCGATTGTCCAAATGGATTACCTGAAGTTTCTTGGCGCAGATACTATGTTTACCTCGAGCTACAAACGTTTGTATTCAGAATACAGCGAGTTGTTCGAGTATGTGCTGGTCGATGAGCTTGAAGACGCTCAAGAAGCGCAGGTGGAATTTCTTAACAATGCTCGCTTACTAGAAGTTAAAGTGGCGCATAAGAAATACATCGAACCTTTGAAGAACGAATTAGAGTTCTTGGAAGATGAAGATTTCGATGACGTTGTTCCACTGACGTTTGCTAAAGCGGCATCTCAAATTGCTTTGGCAGAAAGCCAAGTGAAAGCCAGTCCCCGTGAAAAGTCTATCATTGAAGACGCAGTTCACGCTGCGGAGTTCGAATTAAACCACGTACGCAGTGTTGCTCATGAAGTCAAAGTGCTGGCGAGCGTAAAGGGCGACCAGTTCGAACAGTCGGTTTTGAATGCAGAGAACCAGTTATTGAGCATTTCACGAGTGGTTAATGATGAAGATCACCGTGATGTTGTATTGCGTCTTCAGTCTCAAAAAATTGTAGCGAGTGTTAAAGCGCTGAAAGGCTCAGACATGACGGCGTCATTAAAGTCAGAGATTAAAACTTTGACTGAGCAATTAGCTAAGCTGGAGTCTGAAAACCAGAAGCAAGCGCAGCAACTGTCTGAAGCAACCAAGCACAGTGAGTTGCTCGGTGAGCAGATTACCAAGAGTGATGCTCACATTAAAAGCTTAGAAGAGTTAGTGGATAGTTTGAAAAGCTTAGGTGGCAAAGTGGCCAACGAAAGTGACTCTGATGTGATGTCCCCAGCTGTTGAATCTACTCTAGAGGATTCAACCCTAGAACAATCATCAGAAGAAGTGATTGAACCTTCGGTTTAGCATCACTAATTTCTTTATTTGTGATTGAGTTAAAAGCGCCTTAGGGCGTTTTTTTTACGTTCTGTTGATCTATGTCAAAATCTAGAAATAAAAGCGCTCTGTGAGCCATTTTAGTGTACGTTATTCTTTGATTTTTAACGTAACTTGTTGATATTTATAGATGTGTTATTTTCTATGCTGATAACTAATCATTCAGCAGAGTTTTCTTTTTACTACTAAAGTCGTATGAATTTGGAATAACTCGGACTATTTGCTTTCAACAAGGCTGTGAGAGCTATTTTGTGCCTAAAATAGCTCTTGAATTCAGAAATGAAAGAGAGGATTATCGCGCTCCCGACGACATGTTTCAAAATGTAAATCATCATGAATCTAAACCAATTTGACTCATTATTACCGCCACAAATGGCTGAGCGCGCTGCAGATATTGGCGTAGGTAAAGCAACCAAAGATCCAATCAAATCTTTTCTCCTAGCGATTTCCGCTGGCATACATATCGGTATTGCGTTTGTGTTTTACACCATCGTAACGACTGGTGCTGGTGATTTGCCGTGGGGTATTACTCGCTTATTAGGTGGCCTTGCATTTAGCTTGGGCTTAATTCTCGTTGTTGTTACCGGTGGTGAGCTATTTACCAGTTCGGTGCTGACTCTGGTTGCTCGTGCAAGTGGCAAGATTACTTGGCGCACGCTCGTTAAGAACTGGGCTACGGTTTATGTAGGTAACTTGATTGGCGCATTGCTGCTGGTGGCTTGTATGTTACTGACCAAACAGTACATGTTCGACCACGGCCAAGTGGGTTTGAATGCAATGGCGATCTCTCAACATAAGATGCACCATGATTTTATCCAAGCTATCGCGCTCGGCATCATGTGTAATGTATTAGTTTGTATCGCGGTATGGATGACGTTTAGTGGACGTACTCTGACTGACAAAATTGCGGTAATGATTTTACCTGTAGCGATGTTCGTATCGGCTGGTTTTGAGCACTGTATTGCAAATATGTTCCAAGTGCCTTTAGCTATCGGCATCAAAACATTTGCTTCGGCTGAATTTTGGACAATGACAGGCGCTAACCCAGCGGACTATGTTGATCTGAACATGGCGGACTTTTTGATGAACAACTTGCTGCCCGTTACCATCGGTAACATCATTGGCGGCGGTATCTTTGTTGGTATGTGGTACTGGTTGATCTACCTACGTGACTAATAAAGGTGGCGCTATCGACAAAGATGGCGTGACTAACTCAGTTGACGAGATGAGTTAACGCTCTGTGGAAACACTGAACTGACTTATGACATTTACAAGACGGCCTGCATTGCAGGCCGTTTTTTATTTGGTGCGCCGAGCATGGC
>NZ_JBFRKQ010000098.1:0-6951 GCF_041469505.1 Vibrio sp. 10N.286.49.E11 | reverse complement strand
GTTCATGGGGCGGATACATTGTAGTATGTTGGTTTGTCCTAAGTAACTATTGGACATTTCTGAGTCAGTGATTTTGCTAAATTAGAAAGTAATGAATAACTACAAGTATGGAAAGACGCTTAACTTGGTGTCCAGTCTATCTGGTGCAGATCAAGTTTAATCATCTACTACAACTAACGACATAGCCGTAAGTGAAATACCTTATACTTTCACTGTGCCATAATACTTTTCAGTAACGTCAACCAAGTCTTGGGCTTTATTTAGTAGATCTATAAAATTACTCTCATATTTTTGAAGAGTATCTTTCTTATCCCAATGCCACATTGCAGGAGGGTAATTACTCACATCTTCAATCAAACTACAACGTTTCAGTGCATATAACGCCTCTAAGTATTCTGGTTCAAAATTTATCGCTAATACTTCAACGAGTAAAATTTCCTTAATAATGCCATCGACTAGGAAGGACTCTAGAGCTTGAAGGTTAGTCATCATAACGCCGGGAGTAGCAGTGCTAACAGAGGAATCAGATAGAATTCCTGTAACTTTTAGTTGGCGAGAAACAAGTGATATCGGTGGGATGACTGTTTCATCACATATCGTGACTTGACCATTTAATCTCAGGAAGAAGTAACGAATTTTGAAACTAATATTTCGCGTGGTTTTAATACAACTTTGTGCGTTCCGCCTGCGCTTTTCATGAGCGGGCAAATAGACTGTCAAAATATAGAATAAAAGACCAGAAAGAAAAGAGAGTGACAAATTGACCAAGATAGCCGCAAGCGCAGCCCCACCTTGAAACAGCTCAGTCGTGTCGTTGAAGATAAATTCAAATGATACCAATAGGCAAGCGCTTGCTATAGCAAGAGTTGCAAGTGTGGGGTGTAGTTTAACAAATCTAATCATACTAGTGCTTCAATGCTCAAACTAATGTTGTTAACGACTCGGCTATCAATGAACTGGTATAAGCTCTGTCCTCATGACTACCCTCGCCTCGCTGATGTTCCTTTTAAGACTTAGGCAGATTACTGGCATTACCAAAAGTAAGTCAATTGACACTTGACTAAGTGAGGGGTTAATCGCTTGAAGCAAGGAATGGGGCAATTATGTGTTCATAAAAATCACGATTACTACTGCCAGTATGAGAAGCAATATTGGTAGCTTTGAGGCGGCATTGTTTTTCTTGGACTCCTTAGGTGGCGTCTCCACAACATTTAAAGTGGATGCGATGTTTGTAGCACTTGAAGGGGCTCCTTTTTGTTCTAAGCTATCTCTTATCTCATCATCTTCTTTGAGTTCATCTTTGTAACGGTTAATCACCGTATCTAATGACACATTCAACAATGTACAATAGGTCTTTGCTGTATTGGTGCCTTTAACCAATTCATAAACTTCGCTTGCCTCAGTAGTTAGTTGGTCAATCAACATGTATTGCGGTCTGCCGATTCTATGCTCCAATAAGTAACCGTTAATAGATCGCTCACGCCCATAACCAGTGACCAAAAGCCCAGCTACCAACTCTTCCAAAGGTGTTTTATCTTGGCTTTTTTCTCTTTGTACTTGCCTCAGCATAGACTCATAGGCCGAATAGACTAGATCCCAATCTTGCTTTTCGGTCGCTTCAGCTAGGTTAGTATGAGACTCTCTCCATCTAGCATCTGCAATTGACACATTGACTTCATCAACATTCCATTCTTTTGCTAAATTTTTACGTGCATTTAATACGCCCTTATTAGCTTCATACCAGTCACGCCACCATCCATCTGCTAGCGCTTTCAGTTCTTCCAACAGAAACAAATCGCCCTCACGATAGAGGCGTTGAGCACCAGACAATGGCTCTTTTCTTGGGTAAATGGGCTTCTTACAAGATTTACACTTTGCTTTACGTTTAGGTACTTTCTCTAGCTCATAGTTACAGTAAGGGCATTGTGACGTAGTACCGCAATTAGCTGCTAGCACTTTTAACTGTTCTTTCCTTTTCATAAAACGCTACCCAAGAATCTAAATAAAACCAATAATATATCACCATCTTACATTAGAAAATGTTGGTCAATATGATCGTGCTTGTTTAGTGAAGAGCAACAACTCTAAGTAGAAAAGGGGCAAAAATGAGTTATGTCACTACTCATTTTTGCCTTTTTCATTAGCATTAAAACTCAATCTATCGACCGTATTGCTCAATAATAAAGTGCTCAAAATCATCACACATTTGGTCATTCGACTTTGCATTATTCGCTAATTCAGTTGCTCCATCAACGATCGATACCTTCGCATTCAAATCCGCGACTGGTGCACGTTCTCTTGTCGACAGCTGCTTTATTTTTTGCTCTTCAATCGCCCAAGCTTGCTCTGGCGATAAGTTGCACTCGTCGGCGAGGTATTTGGCGTTAAAACCTTCTCCTGTCAGGCTTTCGATTGTCCCATTATGATTCACGCTATTTCCCTTGTACCAGTAGTGCTTAGCCAACAAAGGGCCGATTTCTGGGTTATCGGTTAAATAACCAAACTTGTCAGTGAAATAGGCACGAGTTTGGTAAACCGCCATATGAGCCAATAGATAGCCTTGGTAAGCACAAGAAGCTTCATCGGACAGCAAATGTGGAATCGCCATTAATGGGCGTGGACTGCAAGATAATCCAAGAATCGTTTTCTCACTATGACGTGCGAGCTCCGTGATTTTTTCAGGTGTCAGATCTTCATCCGCCAATTCGTATAGCGCTCGTTCAAAGTAAGGAACCACAAGAATGCTGCGTTCTTCATAGGCTTTGAATGGTTGTTTGTTATCAATGATAGCTTTAATCAATTCATCTGGTATAGGTTGGCCTTCTGAATTCAGCGCATACTGTTTTAGCCAATCGGCATCTGTCAGCAGACTGTCGCAGAACATCGATTGGGTTTCGGCATAAGCCATCGAGGTTGGTGCAAATTCCTGAGAGAAACAAGGCGCATTCATTTTCACATTGGCAAAGTGTGCGGCGTGTCCACCTTCGTGAAACAGCGTATTAATACCATCATAACCACTGCCAATTTGATCGGGTTTGGCATTGCTAGTGAAGTTTACTTTAGCAGCAACCCAAGCACCTTGATCATAGAAAGAAGGAATAGGCCCATGACAGAACCCATTTGGGTATTTACCTTTACGATCAAGGAGATCCAGTTTCAGTGTTGCTTGAGAATATTCGATGTTGAGACGGCCAAAAGACTCTATCCAGCGTCTGAGTGACTTTGAGAATGGAACATAAGGGTCCAAGTCATTCATAACATCACCAGCAAAAGAGTAGATAAAGTTATGCGCTTCCAGTGCATTCTGGCCTTTTTTCTCAGCTAAGTTAGTTAGGCTTTTTAGATTGTTATCGCGCGTGCGTGCTTCGAAGTCATCCAATATCGTGAACAATTGTTGTGTCGTCATTTGCTCAGTTTTAACCACTGAGTAATCAAAGAAGGTTTTGAAACCAAGCGATTGAGCAAACTGATTGCGCTTTTTGATAAGTTCGATGAAGCCGTTAGCTAATAGCCATTGTTCTAAATCTAATAGTGCTTGGTGTGCAGAAAGTCTTACCTGTTCATTGCCATTACTTCTGACGGCTGAACCTAGAACCGGCAATGATCCTTCGGTCTCTTCACCCGCTTCATTTACGTAAGTCATGACATGGTTTTGTTTTTTCTCAAATAATTCGGCCTCAAATTTGATGAGTTCGGCTTTCAACTTCTGAGATGGTTCTGATTCGATCGAGTGAGATCTAAAGGTCGCTAGCCAACCATTTAATCCGGTTAGTGTGCTCTTCCTTTCTTCAAGATCTTGAATCTCGCCGATTGCATCAATGTGTTTTTGGATAGCAGTAATTTGCTCGGCAGAACTAAGAAACTCGGTCCACTGGGTTTGTGCAGATGTTGACCCATCGTGGTCATCACTTATTCCCATGTAAGTATCCCAAAAGAAGTCTTCTTTTGCTTTGTGAGTCGCAAGATAATCTTGATTTAATTGGTTGAGATAGTTCGTTGCAGTCATGATGTTCCTTGAAAAATAACGCCTGAGTTTCAAGATTATGACACATTCATAGGACGTATTTTGTGACGTTGCATATAACGGAATGTAAGTCACAGGATCTCGGTTTACATTACGGCGTATGTGTGTAAATTAATTAACTGTTAACTGTTAACGTTTTGTTTTTTGCTAGTATTATTTAAAGAATATCCGCTGATTTTTTCGCCTTTTATTGAGCAAATGGATGTCCTCAATGTCAGCGTTTTTGTAAGGAAGAGGTTTAGGATGGATCCTATTTTATATATCGAAGTTGGTGGTGTCGTATGGCAGGTATTTGCTGATGGTACATGGCTTCAAGTGCCCGCATCACAGCCTAAAGTTGAAGGTGTGCAAGTTGTTAGTATTGAGTCTCAGAATTTAGATCAGACTCAATCGATCACTGAGCCACAAATAGCGGCTGTCGAACAACAACTCGAAGAGGTCGTGACTCAGCTCGTCAACAATATCGAAAGTGCGCCTCAACAACCGAGTTCTGCCAATGATCAACCCAGCTCCAGTGCCTCTTTTATTGCATATGTTCGCTCTACATTAGATGAAACTCTTGCAGAAGCAGGTTTTGACACTCGACCGACCGAATATGAAGAGGAAGACACCACTTCAAACGATGGGAATCTAGATGCGCTGTTACCTAGTGCAGAACTGACCGTAGATATACTTGATGGCGGCGACGGTTACGAAAACCAGTTTGAAGTACCAGGTGTCACTATTAAGGGTACGGCTGTGGATGTTCGTGATGGACGAACAGTTGCAATTACCATCACCGATGTTAACGGCAACACATTAACTACCACTGCGATCACAACTAACGAAACCTATGTTGTAAATGGTGTCGATCTTACTTCACTAGCTGAAGGTGATCTCCAAGTTGACGCGATTATTGCCGATGATTTTGGTAATAGCATCACTGCTAACGATTCCACAATCAAAGATACGCTAGCGACAATTGATGTCGATTTTGATGGTTTTGGCGATGAGTTTTATAACGAATTCGAAGTCAGCAATGGTGCATTGGTTGGCACAGTGACCAATGTGGAAGATGGTCAAGTTATCTTAATTACGATTACAGATAGTGATGGCTTATCTGTAGATTATTCCACGAACGTGTCTGGTAACAGCTGGACACTCGAAAACCAAGACTATTCCAATTTCGCGGAAGGCGAACTCACGGTTGTTGCAAGCACCGTCGATATTGCCGGAAACCCTACGTCAGCTACCGATACCATTGTTAAGGATACGCTTGATCGAATCCTTGTTAGATTCGATGGGTTTGGCGATAACTATTATAACGAAAATGAAGTTAGCAAAGGTGCATTGATTGGTGCGATCTTCAATGTCGAAGATGGCCAAGTTATTGATATCACGATCACGGACAGCAATGGTTTATCCGTTGGCTACACGACAGTTGTGTCTGGTAATTTTTGGAGTCTGAAAGACCAAGATTACTCTGATTTTTCAGAAGGTGAGTTGACGGTTGTCGCTAGTACTACGGACGTAGCTGGTAATACGATTTCGTCTACCGATACAATTATTAAAGATACCTTAGTCAACATTGGTGTTGATTTCTCTGCATCTGATGATGAGTTTTATAACCAAGCTGAAGTCTCAAATGGGGCGTTGGTTGGTACTGTGGCAAATGTGGAAGACGGTCAAACTATATCTATCACAATCACAGATGCTAATGGCAAGTCGGTTGATTATTCAACAACGGTATCCGGTGGTAATTGGACTCTAACTGGCCAAGATTATTCAGCTTTCGCTGAAGGTGAGTTAACGGTTGAAGCAAGCGTTACGGACATTGCCGGTAATACAGCAACTTCTAGCGATACGATCGTCAAAGATACGCTGGCGGATATTAGTGTCGATTTTGATGGTTTTGGTGATGAGTATTACAACTCAGTAGAGGTGAGCAATGGCGCATTGGTCGGCACGGTGACCAATGTTGAAGATGGCCAGACAGTATCAATCAGCATCACCGATGCCGATGGTAAGTCAGAAAATTATACCGCGATAGTTTCTGGTGGCGAATGGAGTCTCATTGGTCAAGATTATTCAGCCTTCGCTGAAGGCACGCTAACAGTAGAAGCTACGGTTTCAGACGTTGCAGGCAACACTGCTACTTCTAGCGATACCATCGTTAAAGATACGTTGGCGGATATCAGTGTCAATTTCGATGGTTTTGGTGATGAGTATTACAACTCTGCCGAGGTCAGTAATGGCGCATTGGTCGGCACGGTGACCAATGTTGAAGATGGCCAGACAGTTTCAATCACTATCACCGATGTTGATGGCAAGTCAGAAAATTATACCGCGATAGTATCTGGTGGCGAGTGGACATTAGTCGGCCAAGACTATTCGGGTTTTGCTGAAGGTATCATGACTGTAGAGGCTACAGTTACTGACGTTGCAGGCAATACTGCAACTTCTAGCGATACGATCGTCAAAGATACGTTAGCGGACATCAGTGTCGATTTTGATGGCTTTGGTGATGAGTATTACAACTCCGCCGAAGTGAGTAATGGCACTTTGGTCGGAACGGTGACCAATGTTGAAGATGGCCAGACAGTATCAATCACTATCACCGATGTCGATGGCAAGTCAGAAAATTATACCGCGATAGTTTCTGGTGGCGAATGGAGTCTCATTGGTCAAGATTATTCAGCCTTCGCTGAAGGCACGCTAACAGTAGAAGCTACGGTTACGGACATTGCGGGTAATACGGCAACTTCTAGCGATACCATAGTCAAAGATACGTTAGCGGACATCAGTGTCGATTTTGATGGTTTTGGTGATGAGTATTACAACTCTGCCGAGGTCAGTAATGGCGCATTAGTTGGCACGGTGACCAATGTTGAAGATGGCCAAGAAGTTTCAATCACTATCACCGATGTTGATGGTAAGTCAGAAAGTTA
>NZ_JBFRKQ010000097.1:0-51014 GCF_041469505.1 Vibrio sp. 10N.286.49.E11 | reverse complement strand
TTTTGATATTCATCAACGAGTGCCCACACAGATTGATAGGTTTAAATTGTTAAAGAGCTTTACTTGTTGAGCCTTCCTTTTAGTAAGGAGCCTCTCGAAGTGGACGGCCATTCTAGCGGATTAGATTCCAGTGTCAAACACTTTTTCCAGCTAATTTTTCAAAGCATCTTAAATGCTTATCACCGTCTTGTTACTCAGTTCAAACCGCTTGGTTATCCTTGGCAACGGAGGCGCATTATAGAGAGAATAATCCTTTGTACAAGGCTAAAAACGAAAAAAAAGCCGCCACCGGCGACCGTTCGAACACTATTCACACAAAGCGTTTAAAATAGGTACGATTAAGCCTTAATTTCGGCCAATCGTACCTACCGCTCTTACTTCAACTATTGGTGAGCAATAATGCGGTCGTTGTTTACTAATAGCTGCACTTTCTTATCTGGATTAATTTTTCCTGCCAGTATCGCTTTCGCTAACGGGTTCTCGACACTTTGTTGAATCGCTCTTTTCAAAGGTCGCGCGCCATATACTGGATCAAAGCCAACTTGAGAAATCAACTTGAGTGCTTTATCCGAAACTTCAAGCTCATAACCATTGTCTTCCATTCTCTTCTTAAGGTGCTCAAGCTGAATAGCGGCTATCGACTGAATGTGCTCTTGACCCAATGGATGGAACACCACGCTTTCATCAACTCGGTTCAAAAACTCAGGACGGAAATGTTTACCTACCACTTCCATCACTTCATTCTTTATTCCTTGGTAGTCGAGCGTATTGAAGTTCTCTTGAATTCTCGAAGAGCCAAGGTTGGATGTCATGATCACTACCGTGTTTCTAAAATCGACTGTACGACCTTGTCCATCAGTTAAGCGTCCATCATCAAGCACCTGCAATAAGATATTGAAAACATCAGGATGCGCTTTCTCTACTTCATCTAGCAAAATCACTGAATAAGGCTTGCGACGCACTGCTTCTGTTAAGTAACCACCTTCTTCATATCCAACGTAACCCGGAGGAGCACCAACCAAACGAGCAACAGAGTGTTTCTCCATAAACTCAGACATGTCGATACGCACCATTGCATCGTCACTATCAAACATGAAGTTCGCGAGTGTTTTACACAACTCCGTTTTACCAACGCCAGTTGGACCAAGGAATAAGAAAGATCCAATCGGCTTGTTTGGATCAGATAAACCTGCACGGCTACGACGAATCGCATTCGATACCACTTCGACTGCTTCCGCCTGGCCAATAACTCGCTTATGTAGAACACCTTCCATTTTAAGAAGCTTCTCTTTCTCGGCTTCTAGCATTTTAGAAACAGGTATGCCTGTTTGCTTCGATAGCACGTCTGCAATTTCTGCATCAGTGACCTTATTACGCAGCAGCGTCATTTCTTGCATTTCAGCTTGAGTCGCAAGATCTAACTGCTTCTCTAATTCTGGGATTCGACCGTATTGCAATTCAGACATTCGGTTAAGATCACCAGCACGTCTCGCAAAATCCATATCCATACGAGCTTGTTCTAGCTCTGACTTGATGTGTTGCGTGCCAGAAAGCGCGGCTTTCTCTGCATTCCACACTTCTTCAAGCTCTGCGAAATCTCGTTCTTTGTCAGAAAGCTCTTCTTGTAATGTTCGAAGGCGTTTTTCACTGGCTTCATCATTTTCATTGGTAAGAGCTTGCTGCTCGATCTTCAATTGAATGATTTTACGCTCGAGCTTATCTAGCGACTCAGGTTTTGAGTCGATCTGCATACGGATACTCGAAGCCGCTTCATCAATCAGATCAATCGCTTTATCCGGCAGTTGACGATCAGAAACGTATCGATGAGATAGTGTTGCTGCAGCCACGATTGCTGGGTCGGTAATTTCTACATGATGATGAAGTTCATAGCGCTCTTTCAAACCACGAAGAATCGCCACCGTGTCTTCAACCGTTGGTTCATCGACAAGCACTTTTTGGAAGCGGCGCTCTAACGCTGGATCTTTCTCTATGTATTGACGGTATTCATCAAGAGTCGTTGCGCCAACACAGTGGAGTTCACCACGAGCCAACGCTGGTTTTAGCATGTTACCGGCATCCATAGAGCCTTCACCTTTACCAGCGCCGACCATAGTATGAATTTCATCGATGAAGAGAATGATATTGCCCTCTTCTTTAGACAATTCATTGAGGACTGACTTCAAACGCTCTTCAAACTCACCACGATATTTAGCGCCAGCTACCAAAGCACCCATGTCTAATGAAAGTACGCGTCGGCCTCTTAAACCTTCTGGCACTTCATTGTTAATAATGCGCTGAGCCAAACCTTCAACGATAGCTGTCTTACCAACACCAGGTTCACCGATAATGACTGGGTTGTTCTTAGTACGACGCTGAAGTACTTGGATAGTACGGCGGATTTCGTCATCTCGGCCAATTACCGGATCCAGCTTGCCTTGCTCCGCTCTTTCAGTCAGATCGATGGTGAACTTCTCTAACGCTTGGCGTCGGTCTTCGGCATTTGGGTCATCAACTTTTTGACCGCCACGAACCTGCTCGATAGCTTGAGATAATTTTTGCTCAGTAAGACCTAGCTCTTTAAGCAGGTTACCTAAAGGGCCTTTATCTTCAATTGCGGCAAGTAGGAAGACTTCCGAAGAAATGTATGTGTCTTGACGCTTTTGTGCGACCTTGTCACATAGGTTGAACAAAGTACCCATTGCATTCGACAGTTGAACATCACCACCGATACCACTTACTTTCGGTACACGGTCTAATATTTCGCTTAGCTTTGAACGCAATTGAACCACATCAATATTCAGCATGGTGAGCAATGGACGAATTGCACTACCATCTTGATTAAGCAAAGACACCATTAGGTGCACAGGCTCTATATATTGGTGATCACGACCTAATGCGAGCGACTGAGCATCAGATATCGCAATTTGGAATTTACTAGTGAATCGATCGAGACGCATGCCAACCTTCCTACTCTTAGATATGTTTATCTTATGGTTAGAAGATGGATACGGTAACGCGGATTTTCAAGGGATAAGAATGAAGAATAGAGCTGTTATAAAAATATAAATGAGCTGGATGACTGGTTGCACTAGTTAAAGGTTACTCTAACCAAATAAAAGTAGCTTGGCGTCCAGTAATACCATCACGACGATAAGAATAGAACGCATCGGCATCAGCGAAGGTACATAGATTAGAGTCTGTCACAGAAGTTACACCAACTTTGTTCAGTCGTTGCGTTGCAAGCTGAGACATATTCGCTAGCCATTTGCCTGGTTCAGCTTTGGCTTCAAATGCGAGCTTAGCTTGAGAGTCAAAACTAACGAAAGCTTCCAACACATCATCGCCTACTTCAAAAGCTTGTTTGCCTATTGCAGGACCAAGCCAAGCAATGATCTTATTCTCTGAACCTAAGTTTGAAAACTTTGCGACGGCATTTTCAAGAATGCCACCAGCAAGACCACGCCAACCAGCATGAACTGCAGCAACTTGAGTGCCTTTGGTATCAGTAAGGATTACAGGTAAGCAATCGGCTGTCATCGCAGAACAAACAACATCTTTAGCTGTGGTAAATGCACCGTCAGCATCAAGAATATCTGCCGTAGGGTGTAAAACCGTAACGACATCTGTTGAGTGAGTTTGATGTAGCCATACCGGAGCGGCAGGCATATTAGCGTGTTGCTTGAGCCAGGCTCTGTTGTTTTCAACAAGCGAAGCATCATCCCCAACATGCGTACCTAGGTTTAATCCTTGATACGCACCAGTAGAAAAACCATCAAAACGTGTCGAAGCAAATGCTTTCACGTTTTTTGGTGCATTCCAGTTAGGGATGATCATCGACATGATTAAATGTCGTCTTCCAAGTTTTCGCGCGCATCAACACGTAACGCTTCAGCCATCACGACCATGTCATTTGGCACAGGAGCGTGGAACTCAACTTCTTCACCTGTAATTGGGTGAACAAATTTAAGCATAACGGCGTGCAGTGCTTGGCGATCAAAAGAACGAATCATTGTTGTTAGTTCTTCAGATGCACCTTTTGGAATACGAGCACGACCACCGTATGCAACGTCACCTAGCAGCGGATGCTGAAGGTATGACATGTGAACACGAATTTGGTGAGTACGACCCGTTTCTAGGCGTAGACGAATACGAGTATGCTCGCGGAAGTGCTCAGCAACACGGTAGTGAGTTACCGCTGGCTTTCCTAATTCATTTACATCCATCAAGGTACGCTTAGTTGCATGACGGCTAATGCCTTTCTCTACCACACCACCAGCGGTCATTTTGCCAATTGCAATTGCTTCATATTCACGAGTAATACGACGCTTAGCAAGAGCACGCACAAGACGAGTTTGAGCTGGAACCGTTTTAGCCACAACCATAAGACCTGTTGTGTCTTTATCAAGACGGTGCACAATACCTGCACGAGGCACTTCTGCAATCTGTGGGTAATGGAAAAGCAATGCGTTTAGTATGGTTCCATCCGGTGTGCCTGCGCCTGGGTGTACAACCAGATCGCGAGGCTTATTGATAACCAATAAGTCATCATCTTCGTAGACAATGTTTAGAGGAATATCTTGTGCTTCCCAGCGCTCTTCATCTGCAAGTTCAGCTTGCAAGATGATCTCTTCACCGCCCAAAACCTTAACGCGCGGCTTTGTAATAACTTCGCCATCCACTTGGATTTTGCCGTCAAGAAGCCACTCTTTAATGCGAGAGCGAGAAAAATCGGTAAATAGTTCAGCGACAGCTTGGTCTAAACGTTGACCTAACTGGCTGCTTTTTACTGTGTCTGTTAATGTGATCTGCTGAGCCATATCGAACTTTTTTAAAAACCGTGAGACTAATACCCATTAGTATGGATAAAATAGAATAATTGCATCATTGTATCTGTTACTGGTTAGAAAGTAACGGAAGCTTACGAAATATTTAATTCAAGGAATCGACGCCTGACATGAAACACCTTACTTTATCGGGTCTATTAGCCGTATCACTCTTGGTTGGTTGTTCAAGTAGTGAAGAGATAGTGCCAGATGTACCACCATCGGTTCTCTACTCTGACGCTCAAGAATCACTGCAGAGCGGTAGCTGGCTTTCAGCAATAGAAAAGCTAGAAGCCCTAGACTCACGTTACCCATTCGGCGCCTATTCTGAGCAAGTACAGCTCGATCTGATTTACGCTTACTACAAAAATGATGACTTGGCACTTGGCCTCGCTACCATTTCACGTTTCCTACGTTTGAACCCAACGCATGAGAAACAAGACTGGGTTCTTTACATGCGCGGCTTAACGCACATGGCGCAAGACCGAAACTTCATGCACGATATTTTTAATATCGACCGTAGTGACCGAGATCCTGAACCAGTGAAACTTGCGTTTGCTGACTTCAAGCGACTACTCGAACGTTTCCCTAGTAGCCCTTATGCTGAAGATGCACAAAAACGCATGTTCGCACTTAAGAACCGCCTAGCAGAGTATGACTTAGCAACCGCTGATTTCTACCTACGCCGCGAAGCTTGGATTGCTGCGATCAACAGAACGCAAGAGCTGCAAAAAACTTACCCAGACACCATTGCTGCGCGTAAGTCTTTAGATATCCAGCTAAAAGCTTATCAACAACTCGGCCTAGATGACGCTGTGTTAAGAACAGAAAAGTTGATTGAGTTAAACCCACTACCTTAATCAAACCTCTTACATCTCAATCCTAAAAGCGCGCTAATTTACTAGCGCGCTTTTTTTCATCTACATATCGCAAACTTGATGGATCGCATAATACACGGTATCTTCAAAAGATAACTTTTAACAAAACATCAACATGGAGTGTGGATGTGAGTAGGTTGTTATTATTTATCTGGATATCGCTATTTAGCCACTTATCCTACGCATTAGAACTGTCTCCATTAAGCAATAAGCCTTACATGGGTGACTTGGATGTGCTCAAAACCAAAGGAACGGTTAGAGTGCTAGTGTCTGCCGATCTTGGTTTCTATTACATCGAGGATGGCAAGCCAAAAGGCATCGTGGCAGAAATGCTCTACCACTTTGAGAAAAGCCTTCGTAAGAAACATCCCTATCTCAATGTTCAAATCATCCCCGTGCAACGAGATGATCTACTTCCCTCTTTAGAGTCTGGCTATGGTGATGTCGCTGTCGCTAACCTAACGATCACCGATAAACGATTACGAACCATCGATTTTTCGGATCCGATGATTAAAGATGGTAAAGAACTCATTATCACAGGGAAAAAGGCCGAACCTATCACCGAAATCAAACAATTGAGTGGCAAAGAGGTGTGGATACGAGCAAGCTCGAGTTACTTCGAGAGTGTACAAATAGTTAATAAGGAGCTTAACGAGCTAGGTTTACCACCACTGCATGTCCACTTTATCGAGGAGTCATTACAAGACTACGAGCTGATAGAACTGGTTAACCAAGGTTATATACAAGGCACAATTCTGGATAACCATAAAGCCAAGCTCTGGATCGATGTAATGGAAAACATTCAAGTCCATAACGACTTACCTTTACGAGAAAATGGTCGTATTGCTTGGGCTTTAAGAAAAGACAGCCCTCAACTGAAGAAAGAGATAAACAAATACGTCAAGACCGCACGAACAGGCACCCTGCTTGGGAATGTCATCTACCAGAAATACATCGACAATACTCGCTGGTTAGGCCGAGCACTCAACCCCAATAAAGTAGACCGAGTAGCTAAACTCTCAGATGTCTTTGAAAAGTATTCGAGCAAGTATGAATTTGATCCTTTGATGATGTCAGCTCAAGGTTTCCAAGAATCAGGACTGGATCAGAGCCGGATTTCTCATCGCGGGGCTATTGGTGTGATGCAGGTATTACCGAGTACCGCCAAAGATAAAAACGTCAACATCAAGAACATCCATAAGGTGGATAACAACATCCATGCGGGTGTGAAGTATATGCGCTTTATCAAAGACCGGTATTTTGACGACCCGGCAATATCACCCGACAATCAAATCTACTTTACCTTGGCTTCTTACAACGCTGGTCCTGCTAAGATCAGAAAGATGAGGAGCATTGCCAAGCAGAAAGGTTACAACCCAAACATCTGGTTTAAAAACGTAGAAATCATCACTCGCAAATACGTGAGTAAAGAACCCGTAACCTATGTTGCCAACATCAATCGTTACTTCGTAATCTATAAACAATTACAAGCTATCAATGCTATCCGAGAGGACGGCACAGCGAGATTACTGAACACTAACGACTAGGATCGCCTCCATCCCAGAGCTGGGGAGCCAAAGGTATTAGGTAAAGCTAAAAAACACAAAAGCCGCATAAGAATACTTATGCGGCTTTTGTTTATCTAATTCTGAAGAAGCTTATGTAGCGACCTATATTACAAGACCTATATCACAAAACACTATTGAGTAAATTTCAATCAAGCACTTTCCATAGGCTGTAGGACGCCCCTAAAAACTGATTTAATTTTTAGCGAAGCCTTGCCTCCAAGTTATCGTTTTTCATAAGGATAACAAGCATTTTTCGCCAAAAAGATACTAAGACTTGCGTAAGATCACATTTGATTTTAATGCTTATCCCACCCAACCAAAACAAGATCTAGATCACATTCTTTATTCCTGAAAGTCGTAATCTGAAGTTAACCCATGAGGGATACAACAGAGGAAAACTTCTATGAAAATGAACATCACTGGTAAAAACATCGACATTACCTCTGCAATCCGTGATCACATAGAAAGCAAATTTAAAAAGCTAGATAAATGGCAAGTAGACATCATTGGCTGCCAAGCGAGCTTTAGCGAAGAACCAAACAAGAAGAAGAAATTTGAAGCGGTACTAACCGTACCAAAAGGCCAACTTGTTGCTTCATCAATCCATGACGACCTCTACGTAGCGATCAACGAAGTAGAACAAAAACTAGAGCGTCAACTCAACAAGCTACGCCATAAACCAGAAGCGCGCCGCGCTGAAAAGCCTGAAATCGAAGAGCTAGAAGCTGAAGTAGAATAAGGAAAGAGAACAGATTAAAAAATAGCGCCTCAGGGCGCTATTTTTTTGCTTGACGCTCGTAGCTCGCTTGCTTATTGTGTTTAAACATTCATAAAACAATCACTTTTTATGCACACTCAATCTTTGTTTATTTTTGACTTCTTTTTTCTTCCGTAAATCGGAGGCTAAGTCGTTTTAGAAAAACAAGTCAAAAACGAACAAGAAGCCTCCCACACTAGGGAGGCTTTTTTATAAGGACACATTTATGACTGACCGCTCAATTTCACTGGATGATATCCGCCTTCGTCTTAATGATTTAGACGACGAACTCCTGAAGTTACTTTCAGAGCGTCGCAAGCTAAGTATCGAAGTCGCTAAAAGCAAAGTAGAGACATCAAAACCAGTTCGTGATGCAGTACGAGAACAACAACTATTAGTTAAGCTGATCAACAACGGCAAAGATAAATACGAACTTAATGCGCAGTACATTACCAAGCTGTTTCACACCATCATCGAAGATTCCGTTTTACTACAACAGTCATACTTACAAAACCTAGCGAACCCGCAAAGCCGTAAACCATTGGCTCGCGTTGCATTCTTAGGTTCTAAGGGATCGTATTCTCACCTTGCGAGCCGCGAATACTTCAGCCGCAAGAATATGGAATTGATTGAGCTGAACTGTAATCACTTCAAAGAAGTCGCATCAACAGTAGAGTCTGGCCATGCCGACTACGGTGTCCTGCCGATTGAGAACACCAGTTCAGGGTCAATTAACGAGGTCTACGACCTGTTACAGCATACGACTCTATACATTGTTGGCGAACTTTCTCAACCGATTGAGCACTGCCTTGTTGCTAAAAGTGATATCCGTTTAGAAGACATCAAAACACTCTACTCGCACCCACAACCTCATCAACAATGCAGTGAGTTCTTGAGCCGCCTTAAGGGTGTCAACCTTGAGTCTTGCGCAAGCACCGCTGATGCAATGAAAAAAGTTAAAGAATTGGGTGGTAATGACGTAGCTGCTATTGGTAATGCATCGAGCGGTAAGCTTTATGGACTACAGCCAATCCAGAGCAATATTGCAAACCAAACAGAGAACCACACTCGTTTCATCGTAGTGGCGCGTAAGCCTGTTGAAGTATCGACTCAAATACCAGCGAAAACGACGCTCATCATGTCGACATCTCAAGAGGCGGGTTCTTTGGTAGAAACACTACTGATCCTGCAACGCTTAGGCATCAACATGACCAAGCTGGAATCTCGTCCTATCATGGGTAACCCTTGGGAAGAGATGTTCTATGTCGATTTAGAGGCGCATCTGGATTCAGATAATATGCAGCAGGCGATAACGGAACTAACGGCTATTACTCGTCACCTAAAGGTGTTGGGTTGTTACCCAAGTGAGAACATCAAAGCGACTCAAGTTAAGTTGTCATAGCTGAAAGCGAGTATCAGCTTTTAGCTAACATAAGTATTTGGCCTACAGTAGGCCAAATACTTAAATCACCCTCTAGTCGAGCACCATTCGAGCTAAGAACACGTCCCCTAGCAAGCCTGAAACACAATTCACTTGTTTCGCACATTCTGCACGCTTACTCCCTCCACTGCTTGAGCCTTTCTAACAAAAACTCATTAGTGGCTTTTTTTATCAATAAAGACAAAACCTTACCCCCTTCACAGGAAATCATCGAACTACGTATAATTAATAGCGAGTAAGCATTAAGTAACATAAACTTATGCGCTTAATTTATAAATAGTGTTGTCATTAACTATGAAGCTAAGTACTAAAATCTTACTACTGATAGCCCCTGTGATACTGATCAGTACCGCGGCTTCTAGCTATATTATTTATTCGACGCAAAAAAGCAGTTTCATCAAACGCGAAGACAACGCACTTCAACTGAACATGGAAAAACTAGCCGGATACTTTCGCCAATCTCGTTCGTTCCTCAATAGCTACTCTTACACCTTGACCCAGAGTGATATGGTGAAGCGTTATTTTCTCACTGATCAAAATCTATCTCGCGATCTTGAACTGGTCAGTAATCTTCGAGAAGCCATTCATTTCCTGCAAGATGACGATGAAAGCTATACAGGTTTAGCGCTTCTTAATGGTGATCGAAAACTGCGTTATTACGCGGATAATAGCAATGACTCACGCACTCAGATTGACAGTAAGATATTGGAGTATGTTGACCTGCACTATCAAGACACCTTAGCAACATCGAGTACCAACTATATTCAAAACTCCCAAGGCGAAGGGATGTTGGTTCACTATGACAAGGTAGATAGAAAAGCGATTTTCCCAACCGTTAACAATCAACCCGACGATGTGTTCTTTGTTGTTGTCTCTGTCTCTCTCGACAAATTTAATGCGCTGAGAAAACAGATAGAGTTCGACTACCAAACCAGCTTGTTCTTCACATCCATAGCGGTTTCTTTGGAAAATGATGTTACTCACTCAGTCAAGCTTGCACCAGAACTGTACGCCACGGTCGATCCGGCGCAATTCCTGTTGGAAAACAAGCTCGATTCAATTTGGAACAAGCTGAGTTTGTCGTTTGCACTGTCTGCGTTTGTAACTGTCGCTCTTCTACTCATGCTTCTGTCTCGCACTGTGATTACTCCAATAACGCGGCTCGATCGACAGCTACAGCAAGTCGAAAAAAAACAACGTAAGAACATCGAACGCTTGGGCACTCGTGATGAGCTTGGCCGCCTATCACAGCGTTTTTATGACATGTACCAAGAGTTAGATAACACCTACCAACAGACCAAGCTCTTGGCCGAAAATGATCAGTTAACCCAAATAGCCAATAGGCATCAGTTTCAAACCTTCGTTCAGCAATCGTTGCCAAAACCGAGTTCGAATACCGAAACCTGGGTTCTCTATTTTGACTTGGACAACTTCAAGTTTGTGAACGACAAATACGGACATCAAATCGGCGACTCGATTCTGGTCTCTTTTGCTCAGCGTATTTCAGATATTTGTCGTCACTATAAAGAGGAGTTCGACGCTCATTGTATGCCAGCCCGACTTTCTGGAGACGAGTTCGTTGTCTACATTAACGCTCCTAGTCACCGAGGAAATGTCGCGCATCGATTCTCGAATGATTTACTGACTCCACTGCAAAAAGGTTTTGTCACCGAATCAGGCAGCTTTCCGATCACGGTCAGTATTGGTATTGCGACCTACCCTAATGATGGCAACTCAATCGAGAAGCTACTGTCCAACGCGGATACTGCGATGTACCAAGCCAAGCGTGCCGGTAAAAACCAATTTGCTGACTATTCACGGGATTTAGACAAAGCCATTCAGCGCCAAGCAGACATTGAACGTGCGCTCAGAGGTAAGAATTTTGATGATGAATTCAGGCTCGTTTACATGCCCTACATGGATTCTACCGGGACTGATGTTATTGGCGTTGAGGTGTTATTACGTTGGAATTCAAAGCAACTTGGTTTGGTTCCACCAGATGAGTTCATTCCAATAGCCGAACAAACCGGGCTGTTCGAACATGTTGACCGCTGGGTAATACAGAATGCGTTTGCTTCATTCCATCGACTTCAGACTCAATTTGATCACTCGATTCAATTGTCGATCAACTTATCTTCTGCTGGCATTGAAACCACTCACCTTGCGGGTTTCATTAAAGAACACGCGGAGTTAAATCGAATTCCACCAAGCCTAATCGATTTTGAAATCACTGAAACCTTTTACTCAAACTCAGAAGGCTTCCCATTGCTGAATGAGCTGTCATGCATGGGTTATCGACTTGCGATTGATGATTTTGGTTCCGGTTACACCTCTATCACTCAACTGGTGCAGTATCCAACTCAGAAAATTAAATTGGATAAAGCGTTTTTGGATACCTTAATTGAAACCGATAACCAGAACATCGTAAAACCAGTTATCGGGTTGTGTCATGCTCAGGGGAAAAAGGTCACCGCCGAAGGGATTGAAACTCAAGACATGCACCAGTGGTTACAGGATGCACAGTGCGATATGCTGCAAGGCTATTACTTTGGTAAACCTATGCCATTAGAAGAGTTGAGTGAATGGTACCGACAACATCAACTCAATCTAATCGACAACAAAAAGAATCCGACACATGAAATCTGTAATCATCGCATCGCTGAACCCAGCTAAAATCAACGCCGTTAAAAGTGCGTTCTTATCTGCTTTTCCTGATACTGAATTTGATTTCAAAGGCATCAGCGTCCCTAGTGGTGTCGCCGATCAACCGATGAGCAATGATGAAACCTATCAAGGTGCCGTGAATCGTGTTCACAACGCAACTCAAGCTCAGCCTGATGCAGACTTCTATGTTGGTCTAGAAGCGGGAATCGAAACAAACGTTACCTTTGCTTGGATGGTGATCGAAGCGAATGGCCAACGTGGCGAGTCTCGTTCAGCAAGCCTGATGCTGCCACCAGCCGTGCTTGAGAAGTTAGAGCATGCAAACGAGTTAGGGGATGTGATGGATGAAGTGTTTGGTACCGACAATATCAAACAGAAAGGTGGCGCCATTGGCCTACTGACCCATAACCAATTATCACGCAGTTCGGTCTATCATCAGGCTTTAATTTTGGCTCTGATCCCATTTGTGAATCCTGAGCACTTTCCTATTTAGTACTTCGTTAAATTTCGAAGTTCAGAGAATAATCTTCAGAAACAAAAAACGCTAACATTCAGTTAGCGTTTTTTATCGAATTCGTATGCTCACTATCGCGTGATAGCTTAATTCCATTATTACTTTAACAATAGGTCGGCGATCACGGCTTTCTCTTGTTCAGATTTGGCCTTTAGCTCATTTGAGCCTCTGGTTATCGTCGCGACGCCTACTCCCAGCATTTGACTCACCTGTCGTTGAGACATATCGCCTTTCATCAGCTCACAGAAGATATTAATTCGAGCAACCAGAGCATCTCGCTCGTCTGGTGTCATCATCATGGTCAACAACAGCTCGTGCTGATCTTTTTCGACAGCCGTCTTTACCAAGTCCATCAGTTGTTGCCAATTATCATATTCAGGTTGTGATGCCATATCTCTACACTTACTTTTAAATTCTGACTTTAAAGAGTCGCTTAACGATTGAAAGCGTTTAACACTTTATACCGAAACACTTGATGCGATCCAATGTAAAAAGGCAGTAAGTGGAAATGGTTCGTACTCACTGCCTTTATTCTTACTCAGTTTCGGGCCAAATGCCGAAGGCTTAGTATTTCGTTTTTGCCTCATGGGGCGCTAAAAACGTCCCTTTCTCACCCAAGATATCTCGATAGTAGGTCTCAAACATCAAGATATTTTGAACGTAACCGCGAGTCTCTTTGAATGGGATCATCTCAATAAAAGCGAAGGCATCAAGTTTTTCATCACTACGTGAACGCCACTGTTTCACGCGGCTTGGACCTGCATTGTAGGCAGCAAAAGCAAAGATACGGTTGTCATCATATTGAGCCAGTAAACCATCTAAGTAGTGACTGCCAATCTCAATGTTCTTGCCGACATCATAAAGTTCATCGCTGCCCTGATACTTAATCTTATGTTTGTTCGCCGTGTATTGCGCCGTCTTTGGCATAATTTGCATGATGCCTCGCGCGCCAACAGGAGAGCGAGCTTCTGAATCCATCGCACTCTCTTGTCTTGCTAAAGACATCAAAGTGATTGGATCGAGATCGTGCTTTTCAGCGTAGAAGTTAAACCACCACTTATGAGCAACAGGGAAGCGCAGCGCAATGTTATCCCACATCTTCGCAGAGATACTCGCTGTTACGGTAAAGTGATTCCAACGCTGCGTCGCAGCATGAGCCGCAAGCATCGCTTTTTGGTCTTTGTCTGCATTAGTTAATAACCAGCGCCATTCACTTTTCGCTGCCGCAATTTTGTCTCGGTCAATCAGTTCACCAATACGCACCAAAGAGGTGTCGAATGGCTTCACTGTTTCAGCATTGTATTTAAGTGTCGATGTTGGATATTGAACCGGCTTACCTAACTGCTTAGCCGCAGCCACACTGTAGAAATTACGCTGACCCAAGATATCTGACAGTCGCTTATTGCCTTTGTCAGTATCGCCCGTCGCGATTTCAGCTCTGCCCTGCCAATATTGCCAACGAAGCGACGCCTGATGTTTATCATCCAAGCGCGCTATCCACTCTTTCAAACCCGTCCAATCGGCATGTTGAATCGCTAAGCGAGCACGTCGTTCGAGCAGAACTTGCTTTGATGAACTCGCGAGCATTTTGTCGCGCCACACCATCAACTCTTCAGAGTCGGTGTTGATCAGACGAAACGTTAGGTAATCAGCGAGCTCTTGAGATTTCTCTTTCGAAAACTTCTGAGCCTTGATGACATCATCAAACACCTTTTGAGCACTGCTTGATGATTTCCTTGCTAGCTTCTCGAAAGCAAACTCGGTTTGAGCTTGGTAGAATTCATTCGCTGGATGTTTTTTAGCAAACGCGAGTACATTTTCAGGCTTGTTGTACAACGCCTTCATCTGCTTCGCTTGAGCAATTGACTCATCATGATCCAATTGCTTAATCAGATAGCTCATTAACTTACCGTTACGGCCCTCGAACGCTAGCAGCATTCTATCCAGAATCAGCTCATCAGTTCTTAGCCCAGCTTGATCCCAGCTTTTAAATAAAGGGTCACAAGCGTCATCAACACCACTACCACTCAACCAAAGTTGTTTAGCTCCTTTAAAGGCAAGCTCTTGGTTACCTTGCTCGTAATGCGCTCGATAATAAATACATTGGTATTTTTCACCGACAGGCTCTTTGGTTTGAAACTCAAGGATCGTCTTCCACTGTTTTTGAGAAGCCAATGAGTCCAAATAAGGTGCGCGCATTCGATTGGAGAAAGGCAATGCCTTGTTCTCTTCAATGAAAGCATCGACCTCAGCAGGTGTGCGATCACCTAAGCCAATCAGAAAGGCCCGATAATCGGTGTAAGGTGTTAAAGGGTATGTTTGAATTTTGTTACGCAGCGCGGAGTAAGCTTTTAGATCACGGCTGTCTAAAACCTCTTGCGCTTTGTCATAAACGTCACGCTGCATTTCAAGCTCGGATGCATTGCTAGCCATAGCGACCGGAGCCAGTGAAACCGAAGACAAAATTGCCGATGCAGCCACAGCAATTTTCGTATTACCAATGCGGAAAAACATTCGCTCTTTCCTTAGTGCGTGTATGAATACGTGAAGTCTATTTACGCCCGACATCACATCAAATGTAAAGGATTTGAGTGTAAATATTATTAATATTTAACACTTCGCCTCAGAAGCCCATTAAATATAGTTTTAATGACCAATGTGACAATAATAGGTAAGGATTAGTTCAAGAGTGGCTTTTCTGCCCTAGGAGTAACATCTTTGAGGATATTGGTATAAAATAGCAGACAATTTTGAACAATAATTAGGATCGATCGGCAATGGCTGAATACGTATATACCATGTCTCGGGTGAGCAAAACTGTTCCACCTAAGCGTCAAATTCTTAAAGACATTTCTCTTAGCTTTTTTCCTGGCGCTAAAATCGGTGTTTTGGGTCTAAATGGTTCAGGTAAATCTACCCTACTACGTATCATGGCTGGTATTGATACTGATATTGATGGTGAAGCACGTGCACAACAAGGTCTTAAAGTAGGTTACCTACCGCAAGAACCTGTACTAGACGAATCAAAAACGGTTCGTGAAATCGTAGAAGAAGCGGTTTCTGACGTTGCTGACGCACTTAAGCGTATCGATGCAGTTTACGCAGCTTACGCAGAACCAGATGCAGATTTCGATGCACTTGCTAAAGAGCAAGGCGAACTAGAAGCACTGATTCAAGCAAAAGACGGTCACAACTTAGAGACAGCTCTAGAGCGTGCTGCTGATGCACTTCGTCTTCCAGAGTGGGATGCGAAAATTGAATTCCTATCAGGTGGTGAGCGTCGTCGTGTTGCTATCTGTCGTCTACTTCTTGAAAAGCCAGACATGCTGCTTCTTGATGAACCAACCAACCACTTGGATGCAGAATCAGTAGCATGGCTTGAGCACTTCCTTGTTGATTACAGTGGTACTGTTGTGGCGATTACCCACGACCGTTACTTCCTAGACAACGCAGCTGGCTGGATTCTAGAACTTGACCGTGGTGAAGGTATCCCATGGGAAGGTAACTACACGTCTTGGCTAGAGCAAAAAGACGAGCGTCTTAAGCAAGAAAAAGCGGGCGAAAGCGCACGTCAAAAGACAATCGAAAAAGAACTTGAATGGGTTCGTCAAAACCCTAAAGGCCGTCAAGCTAAGTCTAAAGCTCGTATGGCTCGTTTTGAAGAACTGACGACTGGCCAATACCAGAAGCGTAACGAAACTAACGAACTGTTCATCCCGCCAGGTGAGCGTCTAGGTGATAAAGTTCTTGAAGTGAACAACCTGACTAAATCGTTTGGTGATCGCGTTCTTATCGACGACCTATCGTTCAGCATGCCTAAGGGCGCTATCGTCGGTATCGTTGGTGCCAACGGTGCAGGTAAATCAACACTATTCAAGATGCTAAGCGGTGCAGAACAGCCAGATTCAGGTACAGTTGAACTAGGTGAAACTGTTAAGCTTGCTTCTGTTGATCAGTTCCGTGACAGCATGGACGACACTAAGACAGTATTCCAAGAGATCTCTGAAGGCGCTGATATCATTAAGATCAACAACTTCGAAATCCCTGCGCGTGCTTACTGTTCTCGTTTCAACTTTAAAGGCAACGACCAACAGAAGATCATCGGTGAGCTTTCTGGTGGTGAACGTAACCGTGTTCACTTAGCGAAACTGCTAAAAGCGGGCGGTAACGTACTGCTACTCGATGAGCCTACCAACGACCTTGACGTTGAAACGCTACGTGCTCTTGAAGAAGCACTGCTTGAATTCCCGGGCTGTGCAATGGTTATCTCGCATGACCGTTGGTTCCTTGACCGTATTGCGACCCATATCTTAGACTACCGTGATGAAGGTCAAGTTAACTTCTACGAAGGTAACTATACTGAGTACACTGAGTGGCTTAAGCAGACTCTAGGCGCACAAGCGGCAGAGCCGCACCGTATCAAGTACAAGCGTATAGCTAAGTAAATAAGCTTGTATTTTGAACAAAGGCCGCGATAATAGCGGCCTTTGATATATCTGGCTTACGTGTAATGCATCGATATAGAGAGATTACTTATGGTTGAAAGACGTCAATTTTCACGAGTTATTTATCAAGTCCCGACTGAGATCTCACAAGGACAAGTAAAGGTATCAGGCTCAGTGCAAGACTTATCACTCCATGGTTTACTCATTCAATGCAATGAATCAAAACAACTTAGCCATGATGTCCCTGTTCAAGTGAGCTTTAAACTCGAAAACAGTGATATCAATATTCAGTTAGAAGCAACGATAGTCTCTACCATCAATACCTCAATGCGTTTACGCATAGAGCATTTAGATATTGATAGTATCAGCCACCTTAAGCGCCTTGTTGAGCTTAATGTTGGTGACGATGACCTGCTTTATAGAGAGATTGAACACCTTACCGACTTAGGTAAGGAATAATATCTCCATTACCCTTTTTCTATTAGAAGCATTTAGTTAATACAGAACCATGTCTAAAAAAGTGTCCATTACTATTCCCTCTAGTCAGGGGGAACAGACGTTTTACTTCGGCCGTAAAGCCGTGCTCATTTGCACTACTGCCATTTTTTCAGTACCGCTATTGATTGGCGGAGCGGCGTACATGCACTTCGAGAGTAAACAAGAACTCGCACTGCAAGCGGGTGATGCCCAACAGTTGATTGAAACACTGATTGTTGAAAAAGAACAAACAGAATTTCTTTATGCTGAGCAAGTAGAAACCAACCATTCGCTATCGCAAACACTGACCGAGAAAGAAGGCACGATTCAGCTACTTGGTAAGCGTGTATTCGATGTGGAATCAGTACTGGGTCTTGCTGATGAAGATCTGCTTACCGATGATATTTCTTTAGAAGATCGCATTGATGCGGCTGCAGTCGATTCAGCAGTAAGAGCCACAATGTTCCGCTTGATTCCAAACGACAGTCCGATGGCTTATCAACGTATATCTTCTTCTTATGGTAGCCGCACTAACCCTATTTCAGGGAAACGCCATGTACATACTGGTATCGATCTAACGTGTAAGCGTGGTGAAGATATTGTCGCGCCCGCAGATGGAGTCATTGAAACGGTACGCCCAAGTAAAAAAGGCTTCGGCAACTTTATTACTATGCGTCACTCGTTTGGTTTCATGAGTTCTTATGCGCACCTACAGAAGTTCAAGGTACGTAGCGGTCAGTTTGTCAGTAAAGGTGATGTGATTGCGAGCTGTGGTAACTCAGGTAACTCAACTGGGCCACATCTGCATTATGAAGTACGCTTCCTTGGTCGCTCATTGAACCCTCAATACTTGATGGATTGGACACCAGAAAACTTCAATTACGTGTTCGAGAAAGAGAAAAAAGTTAAGTGGGGTCCACTGGTTCAACTGATTGATAATGTGGTTCGCTTGCAGATCAACCTGACCAATGTGCCTTACATTAGCTCGACTATCGACACCGTATCCAGCGATGATAACCGAGTATCGAACGAGAATAACAAAGAGCCTATCGTGACTAACTAGGTTTGTTCGTTTGGCCCATGATGATCCAAATGCATTTCGCCTACTATAGGCCAGATGCAATATCGGCATTCAACACAAACAAAAAGAGCGACCAAATGGTCGCTCTTTTTTATTTTTCAAACCACACTATTAACCGCGATGAATCGAGTCATGTGCTTGTTTTAACAGGCTTTGGCTCTCTTGTAAAAATTGTTGTGAGTAGTCACCAAACCAATCACTCACTTGGTTGAAGCTCTCAACAAACTTAGCCTTATCTTTGCCATCTAGGATTTCTAACGCTTCTCCGAAACAGCTATGGAAGCGTCGAATCATCTCTATATTCTCATCCGAAGACAGAATGATATCACCGTACAAGTTCGGGTCTTGAGCAAATAGACGACCAACCATCGCAATCTCAAGTCGGTAGATTGGTGAGCTTAGCTTCAGAAGCTGATCAATATTCGGGTTCTCTTTACTCAGGTGTAAGCCGTAAGCAAAAGAGGTGAAGTGACGAAGTGCTTGAATCAAGGTCATGCCGTGATCGTGTTCAGCTGCATCCATCTGGCAAAGGCTCGCGCCCCAAATACCAAATTGATTCAATAGCCATTGGTAGCTCTCAGAACCACGACCATCACTGTAAACAATCACCTGCTTAGCAAGGCTTGGAACATCAGGACCAAACATTGGGTGCAATCCAACCACTGGGCCTTGGTGCATGTTCATCATTGCTTGCAGCGGTTTAGATTTAATTGACGTCAAATCACATAGAATACAATCACTTGGTAGATTACCTAGCTTCGCAATCACACCTTCAGTTAAGTGAATTGGAACAGTCACAACCACAAGTCCTGCATTATCCAAGATTTCATCGGCTGTATCCCAGTCTTGGCTGCCAAGGACTTTCACTTCGTAGCCAGACAGTTTGAACATACGACCAAACAAGCCACCAAGTTGACCATTACCACCAACGATCACCACTGAACGTAACTCTGGGTTAAGACACTTAAAGCCAGAATCTTTCTCACTGGCATAAGACTCACGCATAGTACGACGCAAAATATCTTCGATTAACTGTGGTGGAACCCCTATTTTCTCGGCTTCTTGACGACGAGATGCCAGCATCGCAGCTTCACGTTCTGGTACATAAATAGGTAAACCATGTTCACTTTTTACTTCGCCTACTTTCTCTACTAGAGCAAGGCGTTGAGCCAGTAAATCCAACATTTGTTTATCGACAGCATCGATTTGGTCGCGTAATTCGTTCAGTTCAACGGCCATTTTATTCCTTACTAATCTATAAGCCCGTGCCAATCTATCATCCCACAATCACGTAGGTTCGCTAGCAACAGATCTTAAAATGCCCCATTAGATGAGGCACTTAAATTTAAACTCTGACTAACCTTTCAAGCGGTTCTCTAAGAACGGGACTAATTCCGTATGTGCATGTTTTAATAGTGCCTCAGTTGAATCCCAATTGATACACGCGTCGGTAATAGAAACGCCGTATTTCATCTCATTGAGAGGTATATCCGAAGATTGATTTCCTTCGTTAATATGGCTTTCAATCATCAGGCCGATAATCGACTTGTTGCCTTCACGAATTTGGTGAATCACATCTTCTGCAACTAAAGGTTGGCGACGGAAATCTTTACGAGAGTTCGCGTGGCTACAGTCGACCATTAGCGCGGCCTCTAAGCCAGATTTACCCAGCTCTTGCTCACATTCGTGTACCGATACTGAATCGTAGTTCGTCTGCTTACCGCCACGTAAAATCACGTGACCATTTGGGTTACCTTGCGTTGTTAGTAGTGCAACTTGACCTTCGCGGCTGATACCCATGAAACGGTGGCTAGAAGAAGCCGCCTGCATTGCATTGATTGCAGTGCCTAGGTTGCCATCGGTACCGTTTTTAAAACCGATTGGCATTGAAAGACCACTTGCCATCTCACGGTGAGTTTGAGATTCAGTCGTACGTGCGCCAATTGCCGCCCAGCTGAAGGTATCTGCTAGGTATTGCGGGCTGATTGGATCTAATGCTTCAGTCGCCAATGGAATTTCCATCTCAGCGAGTTCAACAAGTAGCTCACGACCCACATGCAGACCATGCTCAATATCGAAAGTGCCGTCTAGATGCGGGTCATTGATCAAACCTTTCCAACCTACAGTGGTACGAGGTTTCTCAAAGTAAACACGCATAACAATATACAGTTGATCGCTAAGTTGCTCAGATAAGGCTTTAAGGCGTTTCGCGTACTCTTTCGCAGCTTCAATGTCATGGATAGAACATGGGCCACATACAACAAGCATGCGATGATCTTTCTTATGAATGATGTTTGCGATAGTTTGACGAGACTCTTGAATGAAACGACGAGCATTATCACTCAAAGGCAGTTTTGCTTTTAACTCCTCAGGAGTAATCAGTACCTGTTCGTCGATGATATTGACATTGCTTAATTCACTTTTCTGCATAACTCAACCTGTATATTTATTTTTACACCCAACATTTCCATTTGGGCTAACAATCTTTAAAAACACAATAACAGCTAAAAAAACGATTGCAAGTGTAAACAATAAAAAACATTACTGTAAATTTTATATTACACATTGAATTTAGTTCACTCTAAGAGATAAATAGGTTTAAACCATGGATCACACATACAAAAAAGGCGATATTTATCATATCGCCTTATCTAAAATTATTATGTGTTTATTTATCACTCACTGCCTAGCATTCGCTTAATCGTCTCTGAGGTCTCTTTCCACCTAGCATCCGAGTGAAGTGTCGACAAATCAAAGCTGTGTTTTTTAAGCAATGAGTTGGCTAAAGGCACCTCTTGAATCGCTAAGTTATCCAGAGCTTCAATTTGTGCATCTCGTTTATTACACATCAACACCATGTCACAACCTGCATTCAAGGCCGCTTTCGCTCTGTCGGCTGGTCCACCCATAATGGCAGCGCCTTCCATCGTTAAATCGTCAGAGAATACCAAGCCTTTAAACCCAAGCTGCTGCTTCAATACTTTCTGTAGCCAATACTGTGAACCACTCGCAGGTTGATCATCATAGTGAGAGAAAACCACGTGAGCTGGCATCATGGCATCCAATATTCCAGCTTCAATTTGCGCCTTGAAGATTGCCATATCGGTTTCGAAGATGTCGTCTCTAGGGTCATATGGCGTCTCTAAGTGTGAGTCAGCAATCACGCCACCATGTCCAGGGAAGTGCTTGCCTGTCGTCGCCATGCCAACCGACTTCATGCCTTTGATGAAAGCGCTGCTATGACGAACAATGGTATCAATATCTTCACCAAACGCTCGGCTACCAATCGCTTTACACTCGTGGCCTTTGTCTAATACTGGCGCAAAGCTCAGATCGATATCATGGGCAATCAATTCTGCCGCCATCAACCAACCCGCTTGTTCTGCTAACTGTTCGCCATTATTCTTAGTCGCGAATTCTTGAGCAGCTGGGATAATTGAAAAGCCATCGCGGAAGCGCTGAACTCGGCCACCTTCTTGATCGACACCAATCAAAATAGGACGTTTCGCTACCTTGCGAATTTCTTTGTTTAACGCCGATAACTGTTTGCTATCGTGGTAGTTTCGAGCAAATAAGATGAGACCACCAACAGTTGGGTGCTCTAAAATTTCTTTGTCTTCCGCAGTCAGTTCGTAGCCTGCAACATCAACCCACAACGGTCCCATATTTATCCCTTATTAAACCTAATTTCATAAACTTCCCGAGGTTATTCTCTTTAAATTTGCTTTACAATGTTTTTAAACCAATCTGTGGAAGACTTTAAGAATGCAGTGCAAGAGCTTAGGAATGGATCATAAAGAACTGTATATCGGTGTGATGTCAGGGACGAGTATGGACGGTGTTGATACGGCCTTAGTGTCGATTGAAGACAACCGGATCACATTGCTTGCTCATGATGAGTTTCCTATGCCTGATGATATCAAAGCGCGTTTGCTTGAAGTTTGTATTGGTCAGAAAACGGATTTGATTGCCATTGGCGAACTAGACCACCAGCTTGGTCATCTATTTGCTGATGCGGTTCTACAACTTCTCAACAAGTCAGATACGCCTGCATCATCCGTGACTGCGATTGGTAACCATGGCCAAACAGTATTCCACCAGCCAACGGGGGATTCGCCATTTACCATGCAGTTGGGTGATGCCAATATCATTGCCGCTAAAACACAGATTCAAACAGTCGCTGATTTTCGACGTAAAGACATGGCGCTTGGCGGGCAAGGTGCGCCATTAGTGCCAGCGTTTCACCATACGATCTTTCACCCGCAAGACAGCTCAGTTGTGGTGTTGAATATTGGTGGTATCTCGAACATTTCAGTATTGCGCCCTAATCATCCTACGCTTGGCTATGATACTGGCCCGGGCAATATGTTAATGGACGCTTGGATAGATAAACACATCGGTGAGAAATTTGACCGTGATGCACAGTTCTCACTAAAAGGCCAACTTAATCAAGCTTTACTAGAACAGCTGTTGAACGAATCTTATCTATCTCAAATGCCACCGAAAAGCACTGGCAGAGAGCTGTTTAATCTACCGTGGCTAGAGCAACAATTAACAAAATTTAAAGACCTTGCAGCAGAAGATGTTCAGCGCACACTTTGTGAATACACCGCATTGACGATAGCCAATGAAGTGGGAACTTATCGCTTAGGTAACCAACCTGCACTGTATGTGTGTGGCGGTGGTACACGAAACCCATTGTTGATGAAAAGATTGACAGAACTTCTTCCTAGTTGGGACGTTGATTCAACGACCAGTAAAGGCGTTGATGCCGATTATATGGAAGCTATGGCCTTTGCGTGGCTTGCCCAACGTCATGTTCATCAACTGCCAAGCAATTTACCAGAAGTGACTGGCGCGAGCAGAGCAGCCTCTCTAGGCGTTCTATATCGTGCAGATTAACTTGATAGCCGTGCTGACTTAGTAACAATACTGACTTCGTGGTGCTGTCTAAACAATTTTAGAACCATCATTTTAGAATTATCATTTAAGGATCATTATGAGTAACGACGCTCTCATATCAGCGCTCTCGCACCTCGTTTCGGAGGGGAGAAACCCTGACACTATGGATATTGATCTGCTCACCTCTCTCGAAGTGGTTGAAAAGATTAACCAACAAGATAAACAAGTGCCTTTAGCGATCGAAGCGGAACTGCCACAGATCGCGAAAGCGGTTGATAAGATCGCTCATGCCTTTCAAAACGGTGGCCGACTGATTTATATGGGTGCAGGTACCAGTGGTCGATTAGGTGTGTTAGATGCCTCAGAATGCCCACCGACTTTTGGCGTTTCAGACAAGATGGTTATCGGGCTCATTGCTGGCGGACCCGAAGCTATTTTGAAAGCCAAAGAAGGCGCGGAAGATTCGCTGACTCTCGGTATTGAAGATCTGAATGCAATTCAGTTTTCAGAAAATGATGTCGTGGTAGGTATTGCAGCCAGTGGCCGCACACCTTACGTAATTGGAGCACTCAACTACGCTAATCAAATAGGAGCAGTAACGGTTGCGCTGTCTTGTAATCCTGGATCTCCGATCGCTGAGATTGCTCAAATCGCGATAAGCCCAGTGGTTGGCCCAGAAGCCTTAACCGGTTCCACACGTCTCAAATCAGGTACCGCGCAAAAATTGGTGCTCAACATGCTGACCACTGCCAGCATGATTCGTATTGGTAAGAGCTATCAGAACTTGATGGTCGACGTAAAAGCGACTAATGAAAAGCTAGTTGCCCGCGCAGCTCGTATCGTAATCCAAGCAACTGAATGTGATAAAGCCCTTGCAGTTTCGACACTTAAAACCACCGATTATGATGTGAAGCTATCTATTTTGATGATTCTAACAGGGCTAGATTTAGAACTGGCCAAGGCTCAACTTGATCAACAAAATGGCTTCTTGAGAAAAGCAGTCGAGAATAATCAGTAATCTAGATTCTGTTGTGAGCGTTACTCTCGCTACAAAAAAAGACCAGTACACATACGGCACTGGTCTTTTTAATTTCTAATCGCTAGCTTGAGCTTAGTAGTCGTTAGAAAACTCATCCCAGCCGCGCTGCCATTCCATACGGAAACGTTGAGCGTCTTCCGTACCTGAACAAACGCCTTCATAAACCTGGCCAGATAAACCAATTTGATAAGCATGGTTTGGGTTACAGTATTCTGTAACACCTAGATAGTAACCTTTGCTGTAGCTTGATTGATCTACCGTTCCAAGCTTAGTCATCTCTTGGTAAGAACGTTGAGTGTTACCTTTGATACCATCACGATAGCCAATCTCTTGCCAATTGCCTTCGGCCGCTAAATCTTGAACATTGGCGCTGCATCCTGCAAGGCTAAATGCCACGGCGAATAGTGCTATTATTTTTTTCATTTCAATCCTTTATATTGTTACTTCACCACTTCCTGACGAAGCGCTGCCTTTGTGGCGATTCTCCGCTGAACACGTACTGATGTCCACTCATTGTATGTTGTTGCCCTCTTAAGCAAGAGAACAAACCGCTCAATCAGTTATAACACCACTTAATTAGCTATTCGACCACTCACTCTGATAGCGGAAGTTTCTTCTCATACACTCCTTTAATATACACCCTGACTTAATTAATACATTCAGGGATAACAAATTATGATGTGGTTTCTTACCTGTGTTGCAGCACTCATTGGTGGCTACTTTATTTACGGTGCCTTTATCGAGAAGATTTTCGGTATCAATGAAAAACGTCAAACACCCGCTCACACCAAACAAGACGGCGTGGACTTCGTTCCAATGTCGACGCCAAAGGTTTACCTAGTTCAACTACTTAACATTGCAGGTGTAGGTCCAATCTTCGGCCCTATCATGGGTGCCCTTTACGGCCCAGCAGCAATGCTTTGGATCGTGCTAGGTTGTATCTTCGCAGGTGCCGTACACGACTACTTCTCAGGTATGTTATCTATCCGCAATGGTGGCGCTTCGGTTCCAACCATCACTGGACGTTACCTAGGCAATGGCGCAAAACACTTTATGAACATCTTTGCCATTGTTCTACTGCTTCTTGTTGGTGTGGTATTCGTTTCTGCTCCAGCAGGTATGATCACTAACCTAGTGAACGACCAAACTGATTTCGTAATGTCTACGAGCACCATGGTTGTCATCATCTTTGCTTACTACATCATCGCAACGATTGTTCCTGTCGATAAAATCATTGGTCGCTTCTACCCACTGTTCGGTGCACTGCTTATCTTTATGTCTGTTGGCCTAATCACTGCGATTGGTCTATCTGACGAGCACCAAATCATGGGTGGCTTCGAGATGAAAGACATGTTCACCAACATGAACCCTAACGATCTACCGCTTTGGCCTGCTCTATTTATCACCATCGCTTGTGGTGCTATCTCTGGCTTCCACGCAACTCAGTCTCCACTAATGGCGCGTTGCATGGAAAACGAGAAAAACGGCCGCTTCGTATTCTACGGTGCAATGATTGGTGAAGGCATCATCGCTCTAATCTGGTGTGCGCTTGCTCTGTCATTCTTCGGTTCAGTTGAATCTCTATCTGACGCGATTGCAAACGGCGGCCCTGGTAACGTGGTATACAGCGCTTCATTTGGCCTACTGGGTGTATTTGGCGGTATCCTTGCTTTCCTTGGCGTGGTTATCCTACCTATCACTTCTGGTGACACAGCGTTCCGTTCAAGCCGTCTTATCCTTGCTGAATACTTCAACATGGAACAGAAAACACTGCGTAACCGACTACTAATGGCTCTACCGCTATTCGTTCTTGGTGGCATCCTGACTCAAGTAGATTTCGGTATCATCTGGCGCTACTTCGGTTTTGCTAACCAATCAACAGCAGTCATGATGCTATGGACAGCTTCGGCTTACCTACTTCGTCACAACAAACTGCACTGGGTAACAACGGTTCCAGCTATCTTCATGACGTCTGTGTGCATCACATTCATCTTGAACAATAGCCAGCTGGGCTTCGGTCTACCAATGCAGCTTTCAACCATCATCGGTGTGGTGAGTGCATTCGGTGTTGCGGCTTACGTTATCAAAATTTCAAAAGGCAAAGGCGATATCGACCTTGCTGATGAAGAAGAAGAAAAAGAAGCAAAAGGCGTCACCAAAACAGCCTAGTTCTTTAAGGCTCTTGGGAACAAGAGACCAATCTTCAGAGAAAGAGACAAAAGAACAGCCAAACACAACTTCGCTTGCTCCCGTAATCACTCAGTGATTCGTGGAATCTAAGACTAAAGCCCGTCCACTGTGATGGGCTTTAGTGTTTTCAGGCGTTAGTGCTTTCGACTCTGGGAAGCGAATATAACCTACGAAAACACAAGCAAAGCTACCGTTACCAAGCAATGAGCTTTACACTTAACAAGCGTCTCAATAGGTGAAAATATGGAACTCATTCTCTCTCTGCTGCAACAAACCTGCGTCTACTTAGTGATTGCTTACATGCTGAGTAAAACACCACTGATTCTCCCTTTGTTGAGCATCTCATCTCGCTTAAGCCATAAGATCAGCTGCTACGTTCTGTTTTCCCTGTTCTGCATTATGGGTACCTATTTCGGACTGCAGATCAATGATGCCATCGCCAACACGCGTGCGATGGGTGCGGTAATGGGAGGTCTGTTTGGCGGCCCTGTCGTTGGCTTTGCCGTCGGCTTTACTGGTGGAATTCACCGTTACTCATTAGGCGGCTTCACAGACTTGGCTTGTGCGATTTCAACCACAGCAGAAGGCTTGATTGGCGGCCTGTTACACGTTTATCTCGTGAGAAAGAACAAAGCCAGCCAACTGTTTAATCCGTTAGTGGTTTTCTCGGTAACCCTGTTTGCAGAGATCATTCAGATGCTGATTCTGCTGGCGGTCGCAAAACCCTTCGAACAATCCTATGCTCTGGTCTCCGATATTGCGGCGCCAATGATCATCGCTAACTCGGTCGGTGCAGCACTGTTCATGAGCATCATCCAAGACAGAAAAACCATCTTCGAAAAGTACTCGGCTACCTTCTCACGCCGCGCACTGACCATTGCCGAACGTTCGGTGGGTATTTTGCATGGTGGGTTCAATTCCGATAACGCACAAAAAATCGTACGTATCGTTTATGAAGAGACCAACGTAGGGGCGGTAGCGATTACCGACCGAGAGAAAATCCTCGCGTTCGTTGGTATTGGTGATGAACACCATATTCCGAACACCCCGATTTCATCGCAAAGCACGCTCACTTCGATGGAACAGAACGACATCATCTACCTTGATGGCAAAGAGAACCCATACCAATGCTCCTTGTCGCAGGATTGTAAATTGGGTTCTGCGTTGATTATTCCATTGCGCGCGGGTAACGAAGTGGTCGGCACCATCAAACTGTATGAGCCAAAGCTGAAACTATTCTCAACTATCAATATGTCGATGGGTGAAGGTATCGCTCAACTATTATCGAGCCAGATCCTATTTAGCAACTACCAGCAGCAGCAAACGCTACTGACACAAGCAGAAATCAAACTGCTGCACGCTCAAGTGAACCCGCACTTCTTGTTCAATGCGCTTAATACTATCAGCGCAGTAACACGTCGTGACCCAGATAAAGCTCGAGAGTTGATTCAACACCTGTCTCACTTCTTTAGAAGCAACCTAAAGCAGAACATCAACACCGTGAAGCTCAAAGACGAACTGGCACACGTCAACGCTTACCTGACCATAGAGAAAGCACGCTTTACCGATCGACTAGAAGTGGAATGGGATATCGACCCGCAGTTATATGAATCTCAATTGCCGAGCTTTACCCTGCAACCGCTGGTAGAAAACGCCATCAAACATGGGATATCTAATATGTTGGAAGGCGGTAAAGTAAAGATCTCTAGCGAGGCTTTCGAGGGTGGGTTCAAGTTAACCGTTGAAGACAATGCAGGTAATTATCAGAAGCCATCTCAAGATCATGTAGGATTAGGGATGGAAATTGTTGATAAACGACTCACTAATTTCTTTGGACAAGATTCAGCACTAAAAATAGAATCTCAACCACAGCAATTTACTCGAATGAGTTTTATCATACCTATACTCAAATAATGGTATTTTCGGAGACGGATCGCTCCGAGTTGAAACATTTAGAAGCAGACATTTAAAAGATAAGCGTGAACCAAGCAGGGATAGAACCAAGATGAAGATTGTAGGATGTTAAAGGCACTAGTTATCGATGATGAGCTTTTTGCTCGCGAAGAGCTGATTGAGCTGCTGACCGAAACCGGAGAAGTGGAAGTCATTGGCCAAGCGAGTAATGCAATTGAAGGGCTAAAGCAAATCAACCTTCTCAAGCCTGACGTGGTGTATTTGGACATTCAAATGCCTCAGGTTACTGGGATTGAATTGCTGAGCATGCTTGACCCGGAAACCATGCCTTATGTGGTGTTTGTGACCGCCTACGATCAATATGCGATTCAAGCCTTTGAAGACAATGCCTTTGACTACCTACTCAAACCCGTCGAACCTTGTCGATTAAACAAGAGTGTTTGCCGTCTGAATAAGGTCATCAAGCAGAATCAGAAAGCGCCAGCACAAGACATCTCTGCGATTGCTCCCTGCCACTTAGAGCAGATTCCGTGTATTGGTCATAACCGCATTGTGATCATGGCAAGCCAAACGGTTGAATGCGCCTATTCTGATATCAGTGGCGTGCATGTTCGTAGCTCATCACAAACAGCAACCTCGCAACTAACGCTTAAGATCTTGGAAGAAAAGACCGATTTGATCCGCTGTCATCGACAGTATTTGATCAACATAAAATCGATCCAAGAGATCAAACTGCTAGAAAATGGATTAGCAGAGATCATTACCCTGACTGGCTTTGAAGTCCCGGTGAGTCGTCGTTATTTAAAGACTTTAAAAGAGCAACTCGGTCTCCAGTAACGCGTTAGAATTAGACGCCTTGTTCCAAAGCACGATCAAAAAAGCCAACGTATCAACGTTGGCTTCCTGCTGTTTACAAATCAATAGTGTTTGCAAATCGATAGTGTTACGCATCGATCTTGTCACCAATCAATAGAGATTAGTCGACTTGCTTAATCTGTAGCTCTTTTGGTACTTCAAAGAACATGTTCTCTTCACGACCTTGAATCTCTTCAACGTCAGTCGCACCTAGCTCACGAATACGATCTAGAATTTGGTTTACCAGCTCTTCAGGAGCAGAAGCACCGGCTGTTACACCGATTTTCTTTTTCCCTTCAACCCACTCGGTTTGAATGTCTTCAGGACAGTCAGTTAGGTAGCCTGGTGTGCCTAGTTTCTCAGCTAGCTCTTTTAGACGAGTTGAATTCGATGAGTTCTTAGAACCAACCACTATCACCACATCAACGTCATTCGCCATCTCACGCACAGCGTCTTGACGGTTTTGAGTCGCGTAACAGATGTCGTCTTTACGTGGGCCTTGAATCTCAGGGAACACTCGACGTAGCTCTTCAATCACATCTGCAGTTTCATCTACTGATAGCGTAGTTTGGCTAACATAGTGCAGGTTACTTGGATCATTCACCACGAGGTTCTGTACGTCCTCTGGTCTTTCAACCAAGTACATACCACCAGTTTGGCTCGCGTACTGACCCATAGTGCCTTCCACTTCAGGGTGACCTGCGTGGCCAATCAGTACCACTTCCATATGTTTGCGGCTCGCACGAGCAACCTCCATATGAACTTTAGTCACCAAAGGACACGTCGCATCAAATACCGTTAACTCACGCTCTTTCGCTTCTTTACGAACCGCTTGAGAAACACCGTGAGCCGAAAAGATCACGATGTTGTCGTCTGGCACCTCACTCAGTTCTTCGACAAAAATAGCACCACGCTGCTTGAGCCCCTCAACAACAAAGCGGTTGTGTACCACTTCATGGCGAACATAGATCGGTGGCTGATACATTTCGAGTGCACGCTCTACGATGCTGATCGCACGATCGACACCGGCACAAAAGCCACGAGGGTTAGCTAACATTATTTTCATTTCATTGCTCATCATTTACCGCGGTACTAAGGTTGCTTCTATAGAGTTCGCCGTCAGCGAGGTTCGCATTCTACAGTGAAGCGTCTAGACAGTGAAGCTCTGGGTGAGATCACAGCTGTAAGGCTATCTTATTCTAGCGTGAAGACAGCTATTCTAACGTTAAGAGAGTTATTCTACCGTTAAGATATTGACGTCAAAGCTAACGTCTTGACCAGCGAGTGGGTGATTAAAATCAACCGTCACTGAATCACCTGCGATCTCAGTAATAATACCTGGAATTTCCATACCGTCAGGACCTGAAAATGCCATGATAGTGCCCACTTCAACTTCAGAGTCGCCAACAAACTTAGCACGATCCATATAGTGAATATGATCTGGGTTTGGCATACCAAACGCGTCTTCCGCCTTCAGTTCGATAGACTTTTCAGTGCCGGCTTCAAGTCCAAGTAAGCACGCTTCAAAGTTCTCACTTAGGCTGCCATCACCCATGACGAACTTCGCTGGTTTGCCCATGTTCTCCGTACTATCGGCAACTGAACCATCCTTCATTTTAATCGTAAAATGTAGAGTTACTGCTGAATCATTTTTAATTGCTGCCACGTTACTTTCCTTAGACTTCTTTATTATTTGAGGATGCGCTGTGCTTTGCTTCCTTGTTGACTGAAGCATAAAAAAAAGCGCCGTCGGAATCAACCGACAGCGCTTAGGGCTATTCTATTCTGTGAGTCATAGACTGACTTTGAAGCAAGCTATTTGCTTTCGTCTTTCTTACGGAAACCATCTAAGATGATCATCGCAGCACCGATACAGATTCCCATATCCGCTAAGTTAAATGCAGGCCAGTGGTAAGTGCCCCAGTAGAAGTCTAAGTAATCGACAACAAAGCCATGTACGACTCGGTCAAACACATTACCTACTGCACCACCAATGATGATCGCATAAGCAATGTTATTCCACTTCTCTGTTGCTGGTAGTTTGCTCATCCAGTACGTCAGCATACCTGTTACCGCAAATGCGATACCAGTAAATAACCAACGCTGCCAACCACTTTGATCACTCAAGAAGCTAAACGCTGCACCGTAGTTATGCACGTACAAAAAGTTAAAGAATGGCAGCACCTCAATACGGTTTGCCCAACCATAACCCATATTGTCCATGACAAAGAGTTTAATGCCGATATCAGCCAAGAAGACCAATAGAGCCAGCCATAACCAACGTACACCAGATTGTTTTAACGAAACTTCACTCATTTCTATTCCTAGTATTTACGAAGTTGGTATTCATTGTTAGTCACCTTACGTGACCTTGATTACCAACTTGGTTAAACACATTTCCTATAACTAAAAATAACCCCAGTTGATACTGGGGCTATGATTTTTACAAAAAGTTCAGTCTTTCTCTGAGTCGTTATGCGAACTTACGCACTTCGCCTTCACCGTCGATGTTCGACACACAACGACCACAAACTTTCTCGTGACCTTCGATAGTGCCTACATCTGGAGTGTGGTGCCAGCAACGGTCACACTTCTCAGCTTCAGTAGCCGCAACTTCAACGAATAGACCAGCAACGTCTGTCGCTTGCGCTGCATCAGACTTCTCGCTCAGTGGCTTAACAACAGCTGCAGAGGTGATAAGTACGAAACGTAGCTCATCTTCTAGCTTGTTGATTTTAGCCGCTAGTGCATCGTCAGCGTATAGAGTAACTTCAGCTTGCAGTGCACCACCGATCGTTTTCTCTTTACGAGCATCTTCAAGAAGCTTGTTCACTGCGCCACGAACAGACTGGATTTCAGTCCAGAATTCGTTGCTTAGCTCTTCGCCTTCTGCAAGACCAAATAGACCTTCGAACCACTCACCTGTGAATACGAACGTGTCGCGCTGCTCTCCAGTTGGTAAAGAGCTTGGCATTTCGTTCCAAATTTCATCTGCAGTGAACGACATGATAGGTGCCATCCAACGAACTAGAGCTTCTACGATGTAGTAAAGCGCCGTTTGACAGCTACGTTGAGCATGGCTGCCCTGCTTCGCTGTGTACTGACGGTCTTTGATTACGTCTAGGTAGAAAGAACCCATTTCGATAGAACAGAACTGCATTAGACGTTGAGTCACACCGTGAGTGTTGTACTCGCCGTATGCTTTAACAATCTCTTCTTGTGCAGCTTGAGCACGGCCAACAGCCCAGCGATCAAGTGCAACCATCTCTTCAGCAGGAACTAGGTCAGTTTCAGGGTTGAAACCGTTCAAGTTCGCTAGGAAGAAACGAGCCGTGTTACGAATACGACGGTAAGCATCCGCTGAACGCTTCAGGATTTCATCAGAAACCGCAACTTCACCCGTGTAGTCTGTTGAAGCAACCCATAGACGCAGGATATCTGCACCTAGCTTGTTGGTTACGTCTTTAGGAGCAACAACGTTACCGATAGATTTAGACATCTTACGGCCGTTACCATCCACTACGAAACCGTGCGTTAGTACTTGCTTGTACGGTGCTTCGTCTTTCATCGCGATAGATGAAATTAGAGAAGACTGGAACCAGCCACGGTGTTGGTCTGAACCTTCAAGGTAAAGATCAGCACTGTGAGTGCGCTCTTCGTTCGGGAAGTTGTACTCTTCACGAGAATCAACAACAGAGAAGTGCGTAACACCTGAGTCGAACCATACGTCTAACGTATCCATTACTTTTTCGTACTTATCAGCGTCTTCTGCGCCCATAAGTTCAGCAGCGTCTACATCCCACCAAGCTTGAATGCCTTTCTCTTCAACTAGCTTCGCAACTTTTTCAATAAGCGCTGGGCTTTCTGGGTGAAGTTCTGCTGTTTCTTTATGAACAAACAAAGCAATTGGCACACCCCAAGTACGTTGACGAGAGATACACCACTCAGGACGACCTTCAACCATGCCTTCGATACGGCTTTGACCCCATTCAGGCACCCACTCAACACTCTTGATTGACTCTAGTGCTTTAGCACGTAGGCCAGCTTGATCCATAGAGATGAACCATTGTGGTGTTGCGCGGAAGATGATTGGAGTTTTGTGTCTCCAACAGTGTGGGTAGCTGTGCTCGTAAGCGTGGTGATGCAGAAGTGCACCTTTCTCTTTTAGAACTTCTAAAACAGAGTCGTTCGCTTTGAATACGTGCTGACCAGCAAATAGCTCTGTATCTGGCAGGTAAACGCCGTTAGAACCAACTGGGTTAGCGATTTCTAGGTTGTACTTTTTACCAACCACGAAATCTTCTTGACCGTGACCAGGCGCAGTGTGAACCACACCAGTACCTGAATCTGTTGTTACGTGATCGCCAAGAACTGCAGGAACAGTAAAGTCGTAGAACGGGTGGTTGAACTGAGAAAGCTCAAGATCAGCACCTGTAGCAAAACCAAGGTTGTGGAAGTGCTCGATACCTGCACGATCCATTACGTCTTTTGCTAGTTCAGAAGCAACAACGATACGTTGAGCAGGCTGGTCGCCATTCGCTTCAACTTGGATAAGCACGTATTCAAGATCATCACGTAGACATACTGCGCGGTTAGCAGGCAGAGTCCATGGTGTTGTTGTCCAGATAACGATAGAAATTTCGCCTTGACCCGCATGACCTTCAGCTAGAGTAAATTTCTCTAGAAGCGCCGCTTCGTCAGCTGCTGTAAATTTCACATCGATAGATGGAGAAACTTTATCTTTGTATTCAACTTCAGCTTCAGCCAGAGCAGAACCACAATCAGTACACCAGTGAACGGGTTTGAAACCTTTAAGAAGGTGACCTTTGTCTGCGATTTTGCCAAGAGAACGAATGATGTTCGCTTCTGTGCCAAAATCCATAGTGCGATAAGGTTTGTCCCACTCGCCCATGATGCCAAGACGTTTGAAGCTCTCTTTCTGACCTTCAACTTGACCCGCAGCGTACTTTCGACACTCTTCGCGGAATTCAGCCGCCGAAATCTTCTGACCAGGCTTACCTTTCTTCTTCTCAACCATTAGCTCGATTGGAAGACCGTGACAGTCCCAACCAGGGATGTACGGTGCATCAAAACCAGAAAGGGTCTTAGATTTGATAATAATGTCTTTAAGAATCTTATTCAGCGCGTGGCCAATGTGAATATCGCCGTTCGCGTATGGAGGGCCATCATGCAGTACGAAAGATTTTTTACCTTTCTTTGCCTTACGGATTTCGCCGTAAAGATCTTCTTTGTACCAACGCTTCAGCATTTCTGGCTCACGATTTGCCAGATTGCCGCGCATTGGGAACCCTGTTTCTGGTAAGTTCAGGGTATCTTTATAATCACTCATCGATTCTTAATTCCGTTATATTGGGCGAAGTTAGACATTATGTTAATCGGTGGAATCATCCGATTAATTCTTTAGCTGAAGCAGCCACACCCTTGCGGCTTCAGCATCCAATTCTATTTGATTCTTTAGTGCGTCGAACGATTCAAATTTTATCTCGTCGCGCAGTTTGTGCAAAAGTCGTACTTCTAACTGTTTACCATATAAATTGGCTTTAAAGTCAAAAAAATGCACTTCCAATTGCTGCCTTACCCCATTAACTGTTGGTCGTTGTCCAATATTAGCAACGCCACCGACAGGAACACCGTCGATATCCAAAGCTTCAACAACATACACTCCCGATACAGGAGAAACACAACGCTTTAATGGAATATTAGCGGTAGGGAAACCGATAGTTCTCCCTAGTTTTCGACCATGGGACACTCGACCACTAATACTGTAATCACGTCCTAACATGGTAGCACTTGCAGCCAAGTCATCGACCGCTAATGCATTTCGTATCTCAGTACTGCTTACTCGTAATTGGTTTAAGCAATAGCTTTGGGTGCTGACCACCTCAAAACCGTACTTCTCGCCCGCCTCTTTGAGCATAGCGAAATTACCGGTACGACCTTTACCAAAGCAAAAATCGTCACCAACCACCAAGAACTTCACACCAAGCTTATCAACCAAAAGATCCTTAATGAATGCTTCCGCGGATAAACTTGCAAAATACTGATTAAAATTAACACACAATAAGCGACTGATATCTAGCTTACTCAGTTGCACGTATTTGTCTCGTAAACGAGTTAAACGTGCTGGCGCTCTATCTCGGGCAAACAGCTCCATAGGCTGCGGTTCAAACGTCATAACAACAGAAGGTAGCCCTAATGCTGCAGCTTGTTTAGAAACCTGACTCAAAACCTCTTGATGTCCTAAATGAACACCATCGAAGTTACCTATGGTTAATACACAGCCATGATGCTGCGCTTTAATATTGTGTATACCTCGGATCAGTTCCATTATGATCAGCTAAAACCTGTTATTTGCATCATTTATTGTGTGAAACCGACGGATTATATACTAATCAGTATTAATCTGTCGCTGCTTTTAAATGTTTTACTCGGATACCTAAAATCAGTACCGAAACAATATAAACAAAGCCACCAAGTCCAATCAAGCCAGTTAATGTCAGCGCTCTCTGGCTAAAGCTCCATTCAAGCCAATGTTGCATATTATCCAGCTGCCATAAAATAGCCGCTACCATCACCACACCTGAGATAATTAATTTGGCACTGAACAACAAGGTTGTCTTAGTTAATTGATACACACCCGCAAGGTGCAATCCTCGATATAACAAGGCCATATTCACAAAGGCAGACAGTGCCGTCGCAATCGCCAAACCCACATAGCCATAAAAATAAGCAAAGATCGCGTTAAACACCATATTGGTCACCATAGCGATAATGCCGTACTTAACCGGTGTTTTGGTATCTTGGCGAGAGTAATAGCCCGGAGCTAAAACTTTAATCAGCATGAAATTAAGCAAGCCTGATGCGTAAGCTACCAATGACATCGATGCTTGCTGTACATCGTGTGGAGAGAACTCACCACGCATAAATAGCACCATCAACATGGGTTTAGCTAAAACGATAAGACCTAACATCGCAGGAATACCAAGCAGCAACACCATGCGCACGCCCCAATCCATGGTATGCGCGAACCCTTCCCCTTGAGCATCTACGTGTTTACGAGACAAAGCAGGAAGAATCACAGTCGCAATCGCGATACCGAATAAACCGAGAGGAAATTCAAGCAGTCGGTCTGAGTAGTACAACCAACTGATAGAGCCTGTTGCGAGGAAGCTGGCAATAAAGGTATCAAACAATAAGTTGATTTGGCTGACCGATACACCGAACAGAGCAGGGATCATTAATGTGCGGATCTTAACCACACCCGGGTCTCTCCATCCCCACTTCGGCTTAACCAACACACCCGCTTTGATCAAGAAAGGCATTTGGAAAAGGAATTGGACTAAGCCACCAAGAAACACACCAATAGCCAAACCAATTTCTGGTTGTTCTAAATTAGGTGAGATAAACCATGCAGCGCCTATGATCATCACGTTCAAGAACACAGGAGTAAAAGAAGAGACCGCAAATTTACCTAATGTATTAAGAATGGCACCAGATAAAGCGACGAAGGTGATAAACCATAAATAAGGAAAGGTAATCTTGAGCATAAAGCTCGCTAGCTCAAATTTGGGTGCTGATGGGCCATCATTTAGCCAGTCGATAAACCAACCCGCACCAAACATCGCGGTGATCACGCCAGAGCCCAATACCCCGATGACGGTGACAATAGAAACTAAAACCCCGAGCGTCCCCGACACCTTAGCAATTAAATCTCGTGTCTTATCTTTATCACCTGCGGCGTGATATTCCGTTAATACAGGAACAAACGCTTGAGAAAACGCACCTTCTGCAAAAAGTCGACGTAAGAAATTAGGAATTTTATTAGCGAAGAAAAATACGTCGGCACTCGCTCCTGCCCCCATCAAATTTGCTACTACTACATCACGTACTAGCCCCAATACACGGGAAACAAAAGTCATTGCGCTGACAATCAGGCCTGACTTTAATAGTCGTTTACTCACAGAAACCTCTGACACTGGTTGATTACTTTCAAGCGAGGATAAATACTATCCTGTCCTAAGAAGCATATTTATTAGCATTGGTCTAAAAATGCTGTTAGAATCCCCGCCATCTTAACCGCGATGACCTTTCCATACCAAAGTTTGTTTGGCTACGATTGGTTTTTGCACAAATCATTTGACAATTAAGCGCTAATGAGGGATAGTCCTCGCCCTTAAATTGTCACCGAACTAAGTTTTTGGGAGTTAGACCCTTGGCAAACAGTAAATCTGCTAAGAAGCGCGCTATCCAAGCTGAGAAACGTCGCCAGCACAATGCTAGCCGTCGTTCTATGATGCGCACTTACATGAAAAAGACTATCGCAGCTATCGCAGCTGGTGATAAAGAAGCTGCAACTGCTGCTCTTGTAGAAGTTACACCACTTCTTGACCGTATGGCGACTAAAGGCCTTATTCATAAGAATAAAGCTGCACGTCATAAGTCTCGTTTCGCTGCTGCAATCAAAGCTCTTTAATAGAAATTTGATTACAACGCAAAACGAAAAAAACCGGCCTAGGCCGGTTTTTTTATATCTAAATTTTGAGTAACGCTTTTATTTTACGTGCTAACAGCCGTTTTTCTGACCGATAAACAATTTAAGCAGATAGATAAAACAAACAATCAGAAAAATAAATAGAGAAGCAAATTGGTACGTAGATAGGTAGGTAGATAGGTAGATAGGTAAACACTAACGTTCAATGTGAAATGCTAACACTTCCTTGTGTCATTCTATCGCTGATAAGAAATCCCCCTCCCACCAGCAATAAGCTACTTGCAGTAAATACCATGCAGTAGGTTAATCATCGCTTTTACTTCTTCACTACTCAATGTGTAATACACAGTTTGAGCTTCTTTGCGAGTTTCGACCAAACCATCTCTTCTCAACCAAGCAAGATGTTGAGATAAAGCAGACTGACTCAGTTCCAACTTGCCGCACAACTCCCCAACCGACAGTTCAGTACCATGTAATAGGCATAAGATCTGTAAGCGACGCTCGTTGGCCATGGCTTTGAGTAGAATCACAGCTTGTGCTGAGTTCTTCTCCATATCTTTTAAGTTCATAGTTTGGCTCCCTACAACCTTTTCGCCAACTACGGGCTATCAGTATTTCCGGCATATTGCGGAGTTATGATAATCGATATCAATTCATTAACAAACTATCTCACTCGAACAATTTGCTAAAATCTGCGTCACATACGTTTTTAACTGCTGGATGTTGGATCATCCTCTCAGCAAATATGACGTAGTACTCCTCTTTTAACTCTTCAATACCGCCTAATAGTTGCAGTGATGTGTCGTCTTCCACTTCAGACATATAAAGCGTCGGTGCTAAAAATATTGCGTCATGATGGTAACGAGCAAAAGCCTTCATCAATGCGGCATCATCAAACTCACCTAAAATATCTGGCTTAAGCCCTTGTCTATCAAACCATTGCAGCACTTTACGACCCATTGAGGTTCGGCTGCCAGGGATCAAAAGCTTTCTTTGCTCCAATACAGCAGGGAAATTAACCCCTTCAACCTGACCTGAACTAAAAAAGCTCATTCCACTCTCACCCAGCTTTTTACTGAACAGGCCCGGGCTTTGACTAGAGTCCACCGGACAGTCAGACAAAATCATATCGAGCTTATGTTGAGAGAGTTGCTCAAGTAGCATTTCATGGGTCGATTCAAAACAGCGCAAGTGAATGCTGTTATCTGGAGGGATGGTCGACATCAGTATCTTACTGACGAGTCTTTTAGAGAGCGCATCCGCGACGCCAACATCAAACAGAATATTGGAATGCTGGCTGTAATTCACGATGTCCAGCATCTCGTAACTCAGGCCAAACATACGATCGGCATATTTAAAGACCAGTTGCCCAAGCTCTGTAGGCTCAACACTTCGGCCATTACGCTTGGTCAACTTGCCATCCATGCGTTCTTCTAAGGCTTTTATCTGCCCCGTTACCGTTTGTGGTGTTAGGAATAGGGCTTCTGCAGCTTTAGTAACAGAGCCTTGCTTGCAAACCATCCAGAAGTAATACAGATGGTTGTAGTTGAGATGCGACATAGATGTGCCGTAATAAAAGAATAGATACCCTTTTATATCAAATATGACACCGCCACTCAACAAACTCGGAAAAACCTAACCAAACATAGATTTACCACTTATTTTTTCGAAGTGTCTGATTTCATAATGTAATATTTCATCGATTATTTTCAATTTTTTTCTAACTTTTAAGATCTATATCACCTATAGAATTTCCATTAAAAAACAACTTAAAACAACAACTTAAAACAACCACATTAGCAATTGGAATATTTAAAGAGTAAATCATCACAAAAAAGTCGCACCTAAACCAAAATGTAATATTACTGAAATATTTCCCCTCTAACATCACGCTCAGATTAAACAAACAGACCAAACACAGACTTAAACGGTCCAATGGAGAAAACATTATGAACCAAGCTACTACTGCAGCAGCGCCTATCTCGAGCACTACTCGTTGGCTACGCTGGGCTAACTTGGCATTCATGCTTTACCTACTATTACTTTCAGTTTCAATGGTTGGTACAGGCTTCAAATGGGCAACAGGCGAGCAAGCAAAGGTTCTTTTCGAATTTGCTTCACACCCAGTTGCAGGCTTAATGATTGGTTTAGTAGCAACAGCGCTTATTCAATCATCAAGTACAGTTACTTCAATTATCGTTGGCCTTGTGGCAGGTGGTTTACCTGTTGAGCTAGCAATTCCTATGATCATGGGTGCTAACATTGGTACTACGGTAACCAATACGCTAGTTAGCCTTGGTCACGTTCGTTGTAAAGAAGAGTTCAAACGTGCATTCGCAAGTGCGACAATCCACGACTTCTTTAACCTATTAGCCGTTGCTATCTTCCTACCACTAGAGATGGCGTTTGGAATTCTAGAGAAAATTTCTCACTGGTTAGTATCACCGATGCTAGCAACAGGTGATATGAGCATGGGTGGTCTTAACTTCATCAAGCCAATCACTAAGCCTGTTGTAAGTGCGATTAAAGAACCACTATCAACGTTTGGCGACACTGTTGGCGGCATCATGCTTATCGCTCTAGGTATCGCAACTATCTTCGTAGCTATTACTGTAATGGGTAAGCTGATGAAGAGCCTAATGGTTGGTCGTGCTCGTGAGATTCTAAAGAACGCAATCGGTCGTGGTCCAATCCACGGTATCGCTTCTGGCTCTATCGTGACTATCCTTGTTCAGTCTTCTTCTACGACAACAAGCTTGATGGTTCCACTAGTAGGTTCAGGTGTTCTTAAAGTACGTGACGTTTACCCATTCACTCTGGGTGCAAACATCGGTACATGTATTACGGCTCTACTTGCAGCTACAGCAGTGTCTGGTGAGTTCGCAGTATTCGCACTACAAATTGCTCTAGTACACTTGGTGTTCAACATCATGTCAACGGTATTCATCTTCGGTATCCCGTTCCTACGTGAACTTCCAGTTAAAGCGGCAGACATGATTTCAGACATGGCTGTGAAGAACAAAGCTGTAGTGGCTGGTTACCTTGTTGCGGTATTCCTTGTACTGCCTGGTAGCGTGTTAGCTCTTACCGCTTAATAGCAAAATAAACATCGCTTATAGCAAAGCCCGCTACCTCCTAGGTTGCGGGCTTTTTCTTTTTAAGAGCAGATACGGGATTCGTGTAAGCGAGTATCGAAGAGAAAGAGCCAATGCGCGTTGAGAGTATACGAGTAACATAAAGCATCACACAGCATATGATTTCTCTGCTCTTCGAATCTCGATTACTCGTCACTGTAACTTAGATACAAAAAAGGCTGCACAGAGGCAGCCTTTCAATCAAACAAAGCGAGTGAGATTAAACCGAGAATGGGTACTTAATCGCTTCGTGGCATTCGTAACCTTCAACCCAGAAGTCATCCATCGTTACCCATGTTTCCAAATCTTCTAGAGACTTAATCTGAGGATTGATATGGAATGTTGGGCCAGCTAACGGCTCACGCTTTAACTGGATATCACGCATAGGTGCAAGTTGATCTTCGTAAATATGAGCATTTACTAGCTTATGGTAAGCCACGCCAGCTTTCTTACCCGTGATTTGCGCCATGATAGCTAGGAAGACATACACTTGAACCATGTTGAAGTTCAGGCCTAGGGGTACATCGCAAGAGCGCTGAGTGCTATTTAGGTACAGAGTATCACCAAGTAGTGAGAAGTGATGGCTGTACATACACGGACGCAAACATCCCATGTGGAACTCACCAGGGTTGTAGAAGTTTAAGATCTCGCCGCGGTCATCAATACCGTTAGTTAGATCATCAACAATCTTCTTCAGTTGGTCGATATGACCGCCGTCAGGTTTTGCCCATGCACGTCCTTGAACGCCATAAACACGGCCCATGTCATCTTCACCCTTGCGGTAAGGGTTATTCAGCCATGCTTCATTCAGGTTAGAATTCGCATCCCAAGTTTTAGTCCCTAGCTTACGAAAATCTTCAGCATTGTCGTAACCACGGATATAGCCAAGCAGCTCAGCAACTGCGGCTTTCCAAAAACTCTTACGCGTTGTTACCAGTGGGAATTGGTTATTACCAACATCATATTCAAGGTCAGCATTGATCACGGTTAGGCAACGCTTGCCCGTGCGTTCATTTTCAATCCAAGTACCGTCATCAACGATACGCTGACAGAGATCTAAATACTGTTTCACACCAATTCCTTACTTCGTTTGTTGTGGTAATTCGTCTTTGTAGTGACCACGCTTGTATGCCCACACCATCATCAGCACACCGATGATAACCATTGGCAGTGACAAAATTTGTCCCATAGAGATAAATCCACCGAACAAACCTAGGTGAGCATCAGGTTCACGTACGTATTCTACTAAGAAGCGGAATGTACCATATCCAGCTAGGAATAACCCTGATACAGAACCAAGAGGACGCGGCTTTTTGATAAACCAGTTCAAGATGAAGAACAGCACGATACCTTCAAGCGCCATCTCGTAAAGTTGAGATGGGTGACGAGGAAGTGGACCACCGTTAGGGAACACAATCGCCCATGGCACATCAGTCACACGGCCCCAAAGCTCGCTGTTCATGAAGTTACCTAGACGGCCCATACCTAAACCAAATGGGACGAGTGGTGCAATCATGTCTGCCACGCCAAAGAAGGTGCGACCATTCTTTTTCGCATACCAGAACATTGCGGTGATAACACCCAGCAAGCCACCGTGGAAAGACATACCGCCAGTCCATACCTTAAATAGGTACAGTGGGTCTGCTAGGAAAAGGTCAAAGTTGTAGAAAAGTACGTAGCCAATACGACCACCCAACACCACACCTAGAAAGCCAGCAAACAGTAAGTCTGATACTTGCTCTCGAGTCCAACCACTACCCGGTTGATCAGCTCGGCGATTTGCTAACCAAAGAGCAAACATAAAACCGACAAGGTACATTAGGCCGTACCAACGAACTGAGATTGGTCCTAGTTCAATAAGAACAGGATCGATATTTGGGAATTCGATAAAACCCTGAGACATACTTGGCTCTCTATCTAAATTGATTAACGGTTAGCTCAATGACTAACAGAAAAGACACTACAGCAGCATTGTGGCTGCTATAAACATTAAAAATACCGCAAAGAATTTCTTCAGCACAGGGGTTGGCAATTGAGTGGCCAGTTTCGCACCCACTCGAGTGGTCAAAACTGAGGTACAAGATATCGCGATCAAAGCCGGTAGATAAACATAACCCAAGCTATACGCAGGAAGATCATCGACAGAAGATCCATGCCAAATGAAACCTAGCATTCCCGAAATCGCGATAACACAACCGCATACCGAAGATGAGCCGACGGCTTTACGCATTTCCACACCGTGATGGTTAAGGAAAGGTACCGATAAAGACCCACCGCCAATGCCCGCTAAGCTTGATACCAAACCAATCCCGCCGCCACACAACACGGTTTTAGCTGAACCCGGCATCGATTTTTGGCTCTTGGAGCGAATCGACAATAGCATTTGCAACGCCAACACCAAAACAATCACACCAAAGACTTTTGGTAAGTATTGAGCTGGAATTACATCGGCCACGAAAGAGCCGAGGAAGCCACCTATCACCACACCTGGCATCAACCATTTAACGACAAACATCTCTACGTTACCCAACTTTAGATGGTTAATCGCAGACGATCCCGACGTAACGATGATGGTTGATAGCGAAGTAGCCAATGCCATTTGCATCGCAAACTCTTGGGGGATACCCGCTTTAGGAAGCAAAAACAGTAAGGCAGGAACAACCAGCAAACCACCACCAATGCCTAGCAAGCCTGCTAAAACACCAACAATAGCACCAAGGCCCGCTAACAAGCCTATCAGTTCATATGACACGTTAAATCCTATTTTTTACCTGCTCGAATGAAGCCTGTAAATTCACGCTCTTCGAAATAGTTCAGCATCATACTATAGATGTCACTACCATACGGTTTTGAAAGTGCCTTATTTGCCAAATCCTGTAATTCAGCCAAGTTCGATTGACGAATCAAATATTTGGTTCTTGCGACATTCGAGGTATTCATACTTAACGTCTCATACCCCAATCCAATCAATAGCAGCGCGCCCATCGGGTCACCGGCTAACTCGCCACAAATACAAACAGGTAATTGATATTGCTTACAAGTATCATGAATTTGTTTTAATGCCATGATCACCGCAGGGTGCATTGATTCATAGACATCGGATACTCGTGAATTGTTCCGATCAACCGCTAATAAATATTGGGTTAAGTCGTTGGTACCGACTGAAACAAAGTCGACCTTATGCGCAATCAGCGGCAGTATGTACAGCATGGATGGCACTTCAATCATGATACCAACGCGAGGCATACGCACTCGGTTATCAAGCTCATGCACTTCATCATACGCTTGTTCAATCAACTGTAGCGCGTCATCCAACTCCTGTGCACCAGAGATCATCGGCAGCAAAATACTCAAGTTATGGCTTTCACAGCTCGCACGTAGCATGGCACGTAACTGAATAATAAAGATGTCAGGATGATCGAGCGTAAACCGAATACCACGCCAACCAAGGAATGGATTGTCCTCTTCGATAGGAAAATACGGTAAGGCCTTATCACCACCGATATCGAGTGTACGCATCACCACTTGTTTCTCTGGGTAGCTTGCCAGTACAGAACGATACTGCTTGAATTGTTCATCCTCTGACGGGAATCTTTGCTGCAACAAGAAAGAAATTTCAGTTCGATACAGCCCTACGCCATCAACGCCTTGGTTGATAGCGATGTTAGTGTCTGCACTTAAACCCGCATTAAGCAGAATCTCGACTTGCTTGTTGTCTTGCGTTTTTGCCGGTAGGTACAGCTCGCGATTGACCATAGAGGAGAGCTCACTCTCTTCTAGAATCAGCCCTCGATACTCTTTGAGCAGGCTTTTAGTCGGCTCAATAAAGATCTCACCGCTATACCCATCAACAATCGCTCGCTTGCCATTAGCTTGAGCTAGGTTGAGGTTTACCCCCATGACGGAAGGTATGCCAAGCGCTCGAGATAAAATCGCTGCGTGCGAGTTCGCCGCCCCTTCCAAGGAAATCACCGCTAAGAGCTTTTCTTTGGGAATAGACGCTAATACCGAAGCGGTTAACTCACGAACCACTAGGATAATCGGCTTATCTAACGTGCGAAGTTCATGTTCAGAGTTGTGGAGGAAATAGAGCAGCCTTTGTCCGAGCTCTCGGATGTCTTGTGCTCTCTCACGAAGATACACGTCCGACATACGAGCAAAGCGATTAGAATAACTCTCTACAACCTGTCTTAGTGCCCAATCGGCTTTATCGCCTTTCTGGATTTGGCTTTTTAGATCCTTACGCAGCATAGGATCGTTGAGTAAGTGAGTAAACAGGTCAAAGATCGCCAACGCATCTTTATTGATTTCGCTATCTAAGCGCTTTCGCATGCGCTTAAAGTCATTGAGGGCGTTTTCAACCGCTACCGCCAACAACTCATGCTCTCTCTCTATATTGAGCGTCGAAGCAGGATAAACATCGGTGAGTTCAGGCTGAGTGTTGTCCCACCATAAGTCACCAATCGCCACGCCCGATGAAGCTGCAATACCTTTAGTAGCCGGTAGCTTCTGTTGCTCTAACAGCCAATGGCCTTGAGTTTGGGCGTGCGCCACAATAACGGCAAGTTGTGCAGAGAGCGTGACAAGGAAGGATTCTTCCATCTCACTAAATAAACGTGGGGTCTTCTGTTGAATGACCAATACACCGAGCACTTGCTTGCGGTGGATAATCGGAGTACCGAGAAAAGAGTGATAGACGTTTTCTCCAAGCTCTGGAAAAAACTTATAAGCAGGGTGAGCAGACGCTTGTGCAAGGTTGATAGGTTCAGCACTTCTTTTAACAAGGCCAACCAGACCTTCGTCAAAACCAATGTGAATGCTATTGCCTTTGAAGATCAGGCCTTGAGTTGCCATCAACTCAAGGCGCTGCATATCATTATTTGCCAAATACACGGTGCAACATTCCGTCTGCATCGCACTGCATGTCTCTTTAACCAAAATATCAAGAGCCGTCGACACATCTTCAACTCTTGATACGTGTTCAACTATTTCCCTTAGTTGACTGAGCATGCTTAACCTCTACGCAATTTGCGCTTTCCTTTTATTTTTCGCTCTTTAAACGGCATTGCTAAAGATGCGAACTCTTTCATCGCTCGACGGTAAACATCTCGCTTGAAAGAAACAACTTGTCGAACTGGGTACCAGTAACTCACCCAACGCCAACCATCAAACTCAGGTGTACTTCCACGCTGCATATTGATATGCGATTCATCGCAATCTAAGCGCAAAAGGAACCACTTCTGTTTTTGTCCAATACAGACAGGTTTAGAATCCCACCGAACCAGTCGTTTGGGTAGCTTGTAGCGTAACCAATGACGACTTGTCGCGACGATCTTTACATCCTTTTTAGTAAGGCCAACCTCTTCATACAACTCGCGGTACATTGCCTGTTCCGGAGTCTCACCTTCATCTATTCCCCCTTGAGGGAATTGCCATGAATGTTGCCCGTATCGTTTAGCCCAGAAGACCTGACCATGGTTGTTACAGATTACAATACCAACATTTAATCGGTAACCATCGCCATCTATCACTGGCCAACCTCTATCTAAATTTTTAATTACTCTGATTTTTCCACATATCCCCAATCGGAGCAAACTTAGTGACGTGATAAGCGCTATATTTATGAATAATAACTAGGAATATGGATAAGTTTTGCTCAAATTCTAGTTACCCACACAATAGTGAGACATAGACCACATTTATTCACCTTTTCTGTGAATAACTATGTGAAGAATTACCCGCAATCGTTTTTTTTAATCCATAGATTCATCAACACCAAAAACAACAAATCAGTCAAAATAATTTTATTATTATATAAATCAGCAAATTAAAATAACATTCTAGTTTTAAAAAACATTAGAAATGTAAAAGATCTTTCAGAAACCTGACATGGTTAAAGATCAACCACTCCGATGTTTATCCACACTACTAAGTGAAAGATTCATTTTGAACCCCATTTGGCAAGCATTTTATCCACCATAAACCCCTGTTTATTTATCCACTAAATTAATATTTCAATTAATTACCTTTATGTCCTGTGGATAACCCTGAGTTTGATCCCTTTTCTCGCAAGGAGATCATTTCTTAACCAGTCGTCATATGGTGATAACTTCTGATAAAATCATTTTTTTGATCATGCCTTTTATTATGAAACCAGAACCACAAACACAACAAGAGCTGTTAGAGCGCGCGTATGCCATCGCCGGAATGACCTTTAAAGAGCTCGCTGACGAAGCTGAGATGGTGATGCCAAACGACCTTAAGCGTGATAAAGGCTGGGTTGGGCAGCTATTGGAATGGCACTTGGGTGCACCTGCAGGCAGTAAGCCAGAACAAGATTTTGCCAAGCTCGGTATCGAGCTAAAAAGCATTCCGATTAGCTACTCTGGCAAGCCACTCGAAACCACCTTTGTGTGTGTTGCTCCTTTGATGGGTGTGCAAGGCATAACTTGGGAAACCAGCCACGTTCGAAACAAGCTGTCTAAGGTGTTGTGGATCCCTGTCGAGGGAGAAAGAGAGATCCCGCTAGCAGAGAGGCATGTAGGATCCCCATTATTATGGACACCTAGCCAAGCTGAAGACGAACTCTTGAAGCGAGATTGGGAAGAACTGATGGAGTTGATCGTTTTAGGCAATGTTGAACAGATAACAGCAAGACACGGTGAAGCACTGCATTTACGTCCGAAGGCTGCTAACAGTCGTGTGTTAACGGAAGCTTACGGTGCAAGCGGAAAACCTATCAAAACTAAACCACGTGGTTTCTATCTGCGAACTCAATTCACCCATAAATTACTGACAACACATTACGCATAGATCGTTTAATCGAGCCTCGATAGCCAAAACTATCAGTGCGTTAAAAAACAGTCTGGAATTAGAATCAATATCTCGCTACCAACGCCTCTTAATGAGGTTTGAGCGCCAGTTCAATATCACAGTAGCTTTGGCTTGGCTCATTACCAAACTCATCATAGGCGTTGTGTAAGCGAAGATACGCCTTTTCAAAGCCGAGCCGGAGTAACTCCTCTTTCACTTGATCCAAGGATCCAAAGTGAAGCGGCTCGCCGTCTTGCTTTACCGGTTCTAGCTTATGTTTGTACTCCACCGCCAATAGATATTCTGAAATATCAGAACAGCCAATAACGTACACTTTGGGTGTTTGATAAGAGTCTTTGTGCTCTCCATGTAACCACATGTCTAACTGATGCTTTTGCATAACCGGCCTCCCTTGCTCTCTATAGCTTAGTAGAACTCTATTTCTTTACTAGGGCACGTTGATTTTTCTCGATTAAAAAAGCAAAAAAGAGAAGCAAGCGCTTCTCTTTTTTGGCCAGTTCTAGTTCAAAAGTTTGCACTTTCGACGCCATAACTATCACTGTTAATTATCTTAGGGGTTGAAAGGTGCTATCAACCCCGCAGATTACGTCGGTATTCGCGCACTTAAGACACGACGAAGGTGACGTACTCGACGTTCAATCGTGACGACTTCTGGTTCAGAAAAACCAATCGGTCGACCGTCAGCTTCAAGACCAATATCTCTTAATAAGTGAGTATTGTTCCATGGCAGCTCATATGAACTACGACGAACTTTTCGTTGCCATTCGCGCTCTTCACGACGAAGATCGGCACGGATAAGGACTGTTGCTAATTTTAAATATACTGAGTGACGCATAATAACTCTCCAGTTGTTGAATCAACTGAGGAAAAATAGCGTGTTAGATAGTATGAGGGCTTCTCACTTAGCTGCTATTTTTCCGCAGCCAAATAAGGGTACGGATCTATTAGTTAGGTTTATCTTGGGTGTTTCGATCGGCTATGGCTGATGTGAGTGACATATCAGTCACCATGTCAGTACACGGCTCAAACGACGCGCAAATATGCTGTATAAAATCGAAATGTTTCATTTGCGCCTCCAAGCTAACTAAAAAATCCAAAAAAAATGGGGAAGTAAAAGCAGACAAGTCTTTGTTAAATCGTTGCTTTAACGGTTAAAGTCTAACCAAGTGAGTATATTATTCAACCGCTAATTGATTAACATTTTTAAAACAATGCATTCGCCTAAAATATCAGTTGCATATTCATTTACATATAACATATTCACTATGCTTATATAAAATCACAGCATATCTCTCTTAGGGTCTAACTAGAAAACAACGGACTACCCTTCAGAAACAAAAAAGCCACGTAGATACGTGGCCTTTAATTTACGGTGACTGAATAAAGTCATGTAGAGAAGAGTCTAAACAACACCTTCAGAGATTAGGCTGTGTTTATTCAGCAAGCGGTACATCGTCGCTCGTGATACACCGAGCTCCTTAGCCGCCAATGAAACCTGACCACCGTAAGATTCCAATACAATCAGTAACGCATCGCGCTCTGAGCGCTCTCGAATACTCTTCAAGCTTCGGCGTTCATCATTCTGTTTTGGTAAATCCAGTTGTTGATCGTCAATGATCACCGCATCCGACATCAGCACGACACGCTTAATTTGATTCATCAACTCACGCACATTGCCCGGCCAGTGATAACGATTCATCGAGCGGATAGCATCGTCTGAGAAGCTCTTCGCTTGAGCATTAAACTCTTTCGAGTACTCACGCAGAAAATGATTCGCCAATACTGAAATATCGCTCACACGTTCTTTTAAGCTTGGAACATGAATACGCAGAACATTGATATAGTGATAAAGCTCTTCATTGAAGTCGCCCTCGATCAACGCCTTCTCGATATCAGAGGAGTTCGCGGCCAGAATACGCACATCGACAGATTTAGGTCCATTCGCAGTTTCAATCTTACCTTCTTGTAGAAAGCGCAACAGGTTCAGTTGTTGATTGCGTGGCATCGCTAAAACATCATTAAGCAAGATGGTTCCGCCATCGGCTTCTTCCAACATACAAGGCGCAGTCGCTGACTGTGCTGATATGCCAAACACCTCGGCCTCTATTCTCATTTCAGACAAGGCACGACAGTTAACCGTTAAAAATGGTTTCTGTGCTCGCGACGAATTTTGATGAATCGAGCGTGCAATCGTCTCTTTACCAGCCCCACTCTCGCCATAAATCAAGATACTGACATCAGTCGGCCCAATACGCTTTACTTGGTCTCTCAAGCGCTTCACGGCCACAGAATCGCCTAGCAGTCCCATGTTGTTATTGATGCCGTAGTTTGGCCATACCTTCTGCTCAAGCTTAAGCATACCCAGTTGGTGACCAATGGTACTCAGCAATTGAGCATCTGGGATTGGTGCCGTGAAAAAGTCGATACAGAAGTTGACGATAAACTGGCAGATCGTATCAGAGCTTAATTGAGATTCACGGATAAAGGCGAGCCATCTCACCTGCTTGTTATTGCTCACAAGGTTAGCAATACCGTTGAGACTGAACTCATCATGACTAAGATCGACAATACCAATACATGGGCCAATATCAGCAATCAAGGCATCGGCTTTTCGTAAATCTGCACACTGGGTACACTGCCAACCCACTTGTTCTAACACTGATAACCAGGGTTCGTACGCACCACCAACGACGATAAGAGAACCTGGTAAGGAATCCATCTTAAATTGAGTTCCCATCCTTCTTCCTTATTCTATTTTTATTTAAATCAGACTAATACGAGTCACTGCTTCATCGTTCGACAAAATGCCGCGAGAGCGTATTCAGCGCAGAGACGTATAGTAGTGAGACTATCTTAGATTTTATGTCTCAATAGTAAGACTATGTCAGAAATAACGATTTTTCGAATCAAGAGTGCGGTACAGACTAGGTTTTGAAGCCCCAAAACAGAAAAAGCCACTCTTCAGTGTAATGCCGTTCACTTAAGA
>NZ_JBFRKQ010000096.1:0-8020 GCF_041469505.1 Vibrio sp. 10N.286.49.E11 | reverse complement strand
CGACTGTGAAGCTACCGTCGTTGGTTAAGAAGTCATCCGCCGCTGAGCCAGAGTCCGTATCCAGTGTCAGTGTTGGCGCATCTGGAGCTGTTGTGTCAACTATGGTCTCGCTGTCTGTGCCTAGGCTATCCGGTTGGTCAACCGAACGGAAAGCATCAAGAAGACTCAAGCTTTGAGTACGAGACATTCCCAGCGCTTCAAAGCCCGTCGTTACAAATTCAGTACCTGGAATGGTTTCTTCACCGTCGCGCTCAATAGTCCCGCTACTTACTAGGCTTGAACCACTTTCACCAGCTGCCGTTGCAAATTCTTCGCCTAGCTCCGTCGGATCCTGACCTTCTTCTAAAGCCGCAAAGATATTTGCAATGTCTTGGTCTAGTTCAACTTCACCGCCATCTTCAGGCGAAAAACGCTTGACTGAAATTGGAGATTCAGAGTTTTCGCTCTGGGATTCAAGAATGACATCCCCCGATTGCAATGGCTGGCCGTCTTCTAGGACTTTAATTGTACCATCTACCGAAATAACAATGCGCTGGCCAAGTGCTAATGCACCGCTCACATTCAATACTGTCATGTCCATATAAACCCCTAAAACCCATTTTCAATCAAAACGTCAAAATAGTGACATTGTATTTATAATATTAGACAAAATATAACACCTAACACCATATAATTCATAGTTATGAATGCATATTTTAACAAGGTCATATACACCATGATGACAATGGTCACACTCATCAATACTTAAAGCGCTCTTAAATTTGATATAAGTTATTGTGCTAACGAAAAATAATTGACATATTAATAGGTGTTCTAAGTGCATTAAAACATCACAATACGCACAGTGATCGGTTAACAAATTTACAACCATTTGCGAGCGCCAGTTGTAGCGATCGTAATTTTTTTGGCGGTTCATCTGAATTTTGTATATCATCGTGCAAAATTAAGACTCAGGTGTGACTCATTTTGGAGAGATGCAAATTGAATAGGATTCAAACGACGACCTTAGGGCTAGCTATAGCAATGACCTTTCCAGCTGCGGCACAAACTCTTGAGCAAGCCGTCGCTTTTACGTTGGAAAGCAATCCTGAAATTAAAAGTGCTTATAATGAGTACGTAAGTAAACGTTACGTTAACGATGCTTCTGGCGGTGCTTATCGTCCAAGTATAGATCTAGATGGTGGGATTGGTTATGAGCATACCGATCTAGTGACCAATACAAATTCAACAGATCTGACGCGTAAAGAAGCGACGATTACTTTGACTCAGTTAATTTGGGATGGAGCAAATACTTCCAACGATATTGATCGTACCGCGGCTGATGCAGAATCTGTTCGTTACCAATTACTCTCCAACGCCCAAGATATCGCTCTCGAGGTCACCAAAGTATACCTTGATGCAGTGAAAGCTTATGAAGTCCTCACCCTGTCTGAAAACAACCTGGCAACACACAAGGATATCTATAGAGATATTCGAAAACGTGTCGAATCTGGCATTGGCTCTACAGCAGATATGTCCCAAGTAGAAGCTCGTATTGCGAAAGCTCATGGTAACTTGCTCGCAGCACAAAATAATTTGTTTGATACGCATACTCAATTTAAACGTATTGTTGGACAGTCACCTTTGGGGTTAGTGTTTCCGCGAGCAGACACTGGAGCAATTCCTTACACCGTAGATGGCGCTCTTGCGAAAGCTTTCAACCAACATCCTGTTATTAAAATTGCACAAGCCGATGTGGACTCCGCTAAATTCCAATATAAACAGTCTAAAAGTTCAAATTATCCGACTGTTTCTTTCGAAGCCGCGCAAACCTGGCGTGATGACGCAGGTGGCAACGAAGGGAGTAGTGACGAATTTTCCGCAATGGTCCGCTTGAGATATAACTTGTATAACGGCGGCGCTGATCAAGACCGCGCTGAAAGTGCTGCTTACCAATTAAATAAGGCCAAAGATCTGCGTGAAAGTACATATCGTAATGTAGAAGAGAGCCTACGCTTGTCATGGAGCGCACTTGATTTAACCGTACAACAGAAAGAGTTCTTATCAGATCACGTAGACTCAGCATCAGATACGGTTATCTCTTACGAGAAGCAATACCGCATCGGTAAACGAACACTTCTCGATTTACTTAACACTGAAAATGAGCTCTTTGAAGCTCGTAAAGGCTATTTAGATGCCAAGTACGATGAACAATATGCTAAATACCGGGTCATGAACGCAACCGGTAATTTACTGACAGGTTTACGTGTCGATATCCCCCAAGAATGGAATGAAAAGGTAGAATATTAATGAAGCTGCTAAAAGCTGTATTTCCACTCTGTCTATTGGTTGCTTCTGCCAACATTTTAGCTGAAACAAACGATGAAGAGTTCGAGTATCGAGCGCTCCCAGAGAGCGTACAAAGTTACGATCTAGAAGACGACGACAATGATGGTGTTATCAACGCCCGTGATTTATGTGTTGATACACAGATTGGCGCTGAAATCGATAATGACGGCTGCGGCTCTTATTTCGAGTCAACGGAACAGAAAGAACTTCACATCTTATTTGCCAACAATTCAACAGAAATCAATCCTGTTTTTCTTGGCCAAATTCGTCAAATGGCCGCGTTTTTAAAGCGGTATGAAAGCACAACCATTCGTCTACAAGGCTACGCGAGTAAAGTCGGAAACGCGGCTCACAACTTAGACTTATCGAAAGAACGAGCATCAAATGTAAGGCGAGCCCTAATAAGTAATGGTATACAACCATCTAGAGTGACAATCGTTGGCTACGGGGATACCGTTTCTAATGAAGAGGGAACCAAAATCAACCATGCGCTCAATAGAAAAGTTGTCGCTTCTGTCGCCGGATTCAAAGGCAACATCAAAGAAGAATGGCATATTTTTACAAAAATTGGAAAGTAACCACTCTTAGTTATGCCTCATCTGAAACGTTATCTTTAGGTAGCGTTTCAGTACGCTTATAATTCCTTAAATAGCATATACCTAAGCCGTCTATAATGTTAATCTTGTCACGTTATCAACATAGAGAATTAATCCATGAGCAAACTAACCGCTGATACTCAAGTAAATCTAGAACTTTTCGTTTCTGAAACACAAGAAACTAAACTTGTATGGGGCCTTCGTAACGAAGAAGGTTGGCTAGCATGTGACTCAAGTGAATTCGAAAACAGCGAAGTGATGCCATTCTGGTCTTCAAAAGAAGATGCTCAAACTCACAACGTTGAAGAGTGGGCTGACTTCGAAGTATTAGAAATTCCACTAGATATCTTTGTAGAAGATTGGTTACTGACTCTTGCTGAAGACGGCGTTCTTGTTGGTACTAACTGGAATGCAACATTAGAAGGCAAAGAACTTGAGCCTTCTGACCTAGCGAAATTATACATCTAATTTCCGATATCGGTCGCACGATTCGCGCGACCGATATACCTCTGATTAGTATCAATAAATTAGAGACCTACCTCGCATAACCACGTAGTCGCACCATTCAAAATTTGAAGCAACATCAAACTAATAATAGAATATCGTTCTTTATCTGATTGATCGTCTCTTGTGAATCACTTCGTTTTTGTTACCTTTCTACTATTCATTAGCTTTTGTTCTTATAGCCAAGTATCAACATCAGATCGTGACCACAATTCACCAGTCTATACCTCCAATCTAAGCTCTACTCCAAATGCTGATTGGAACGCGCTTTATCTCTCTACTTTAAACCACTCTCCTGAGCGCGCATTAAACATGCTGCAAACACGCTACATCGGCTCAACGGTTTATGGAGATAAGCTTTACCTTGCGTCTCTTCTGTATCAATACATGAGCCACCGAGATCAGCCGTTCTACGGAATCGCTTCAAACGACAATGACTACCAAGCGATAGAAACAGCGTTTATTTCTGCTCTGAGGAAAGACGGCAAAGGCCAATATGAACAAGCACAACAAGGCTTTCTAACACTTTTGGCGAAAATGCAATCTCGCAGTGATTTAACTGGTAAAGCCTTACTAAAGTACCAGCTATGCCGATCGCTTAACGAGCAAGCTAAATACCATCAAGCGAACTATTACTGCTCTGCCCTTCAGTCAGATTTACATGACATCGCTGACCCTGTATTACCAAAATTCGGGACTTATCGAGTCATCGCGAACAATCATCATTTCCGCAGTGACTATCAAGCTGCACTAGACACCTACCTATCACTAATAAACGTGTTTCCACAAGGGCATGATATTTCAGGGGTTTACAACGATGTGGGTAACTTGCTCAAAGAATTAAAGCAATATGAAAAATCGGCGGAGTATCTAGAGCAAGCTCTCATTCTCAGAGTAAACGCTTCAGATTTAATGAAAGCACAAGTGCATCACAGCCTTGCGGATCTCTACCTTAACCAAGAGCAAAGTGAACTAGCAATTCACCACTTTCAGACAGCAAGAACACTGCTGAGCTCAACGTCGCATAGCTACGGTATTGCACTCACAAGTCTTGGCTTAGGAAAAGCGTACACTCAAACGAAAAACTATGATGTGGCGAGAACCTACCTAATTGAGTCTCTTTCAGCTTCGAGCGAACTGAGCAATGATGTCATTCGCATCAATGCTTACTTGGCAATCAGCGATATGTTCGAAGAACAGAAATTGCCAACGGAAGCACTCAACTATGCTCAACAAGCGCTAGAATTAGCTGAACAAGTCACAAGGCATAAATACATCGCGCAGTCACTTCTTCAGCTTTCTGATATTCATCAATCACTCAGCGATTGCCAACAAGCTTTCTATTTCTACCAGCGATACTCGTCAATACAAATGGAAGCTAGAGATATCGACAATCGACTCGCACTCGAAGCGCTCGGCCTGACGCACGCCAAATATGAACAAGAACTAGAAAGCTCTTTCCTGACACATCAAACGAAACTCGACCGCGTTCAAATTGAAAAAATGGAACATCAAAGGTGGATGTATAACATCGTTGTTATTCTATTGCTTTGCGCTGCAAGCTTCACGGTATTGATAAACAAAACGGTTCGCGCAAAAGCAGCAATTGATGGCTTAACGAAAGCATATAGCCGAACTGAGATAATTCGAAGAATCAAAAGAGTGAAACGCTGTAAAGGGACGGACAAACAGCATGTGCTCGTGCTGCTCGATCTCGATAAGTTTAAGAAGATTAATGATGAGCATGGGCGCCCTACTGGTGATCGGGCACTGGTCCATATTAGTGATCAAATTAGAAAACACTTAGTGAATGGTGAATTGTTTGGTCGCTTAGGGGGTGAAGAATTTGTCATCATGTTAACCGATGCCCCACCAGCAGAGGTACGAGAACGCGTTGAAGAGTTGCACTACGCAATTTCAAGCACTGTCTTTTTATCAGAAAGCAAAAAGTCACTTAATGTGACCGCGAGTTTTGCTTATCTAGCAACCTCAAACGCATTAAGTGACTTTGATGACTTGTATTCAGTGCTTGACCAAGCACTCTATCAAGCCAAAAGCAACGGCCGAAACTGCATCATTGATGCTTACAACGAACCAATTGATTGACCTGAGGTTATTTATTCTCAGTCTGTTTGCGAACCAACTCAGCCATAATACCTTCACGATCACCTAGGTAATCGTTAAGGCCAACTTTACGCAGTTCACACGCTGGGCAATCGCCACAACCATCCCCGACAATGCCATTGTAACAAGTCAGTGTTTTATTTCGAACAAGCTCAAGTGCTGAGTACTGGTCGGCCAACGCCCATGTTTCAGCTTTGTTGAGCCACATTAACGGTGTTTTAATATCAAGCGGCTTGTCCATACCTTGTACAAGCGCAGAGTTCATCGCTTTCACAAAGTCATTACGACAATCAGGGTAGCCTGAGAAATCAGTTTCACACACGCCCGTGATTACGGTATTTGCACCGATTTGGTAAGCGTAAATACCCGCTAGAGTCAGAAATAGAATATTACGACCAGGAACGAATGAATTCGGCAGCCCATTCTCTTGCAGCTCATGAGACACAGGAATATCGTCACGAGTCAAAGAGCTGATAGCCAGTTCATTCAACAGAGTCACATCCATCACTTTGTGCGCTTTCACACCAAGCTCTTTCGACAATGACTCAGCAACTTCAATCTCGAGTCTATGGCGCTGACCATAATCAAACGTAATCGCATGAACTTCATCATACTTTTTTAATGCTTGAACAAGACACGTTGTTGAGTCTTGACCACCACTGAATACTACCACTGCTTTTTTCATCTTAAATCCTTACGAGAACCTTCTACTAGCGACTTATCTTGCCCAGTAAAAATACAACCTATGCGATGCTCAAATATTTGTGAGTTTGTATTGATAAGCGCCAATTGCGCTCAATGCAGGTATCAATACAAAGCTGAGTAGCGCGGTCTTTTTGGCTGATTGGTTGCAGAGCGATAACAGTGTCGTTAGGAACTGCTGCTCGCTCCAATAAACCGTCAAGTTGTTCGATGTCTTTGCTTGTACCTACTGGATGCTTAATTTCGTTAGCACGTTGCAAGGCGCTATCTAAGATTTCCAGTTTCGCTTTCATCGCCACTTTCGGTGACACCGTAACCCAAGTGTCCGGTGTGGCTTTAACTTCTGATGTTCCGCTAGTCTCAATCTGACAGCGACAACCGTGCTGCTCAAACGCTTCAGTAAGAGGAACAAGATCATAAATGCATGGCTCACCACCAGTAATCACAATGTGCTTAGCAGTGTAACCTTGCTTGATATATTCATTCACGATTCCTTGAGCATCGATTGCTGACCAAGTAGGTGAATCTTCTGTCTTAACCATAATATCGCCAAGGCTGGTTTCCTCTTCTGGCAACGCTTCCCAGGTCTGCTTGGTATCACACCAAGAACAGCCCACTGGGCAAATTTGCAGACGAACAAAAACAGCGGGAACGCCAGTAAACACGCCCTCACCCTGAATGGTTTCAAACATTTCATTAATCTTGTACAACTTTCCCTCAGCTCAATCATTTGATGAAATTAATCAACCGCAGACCTTAAAGCACTTCCCCCTTTTGGTCAAACAAATGAGTACTGATAAATGAGTTGATCAAAGCCCTAGCCTGAACTTTCAAGTTCCCTTATCCTTTCGCCCATAGATTTCGTTAGCTTTTAATTTTTTATTAAGGAACAACATGTACAAACTGATTGCTCTTGATATGGATGGCACACTGCTCAACAGTGATAAAGTAATTTCTCAAGAGAACAAAGACGCGATTGCCAAAGCACGCGCTGCAGGTGTGAAAGTGGTTCTGGCTTCTGGTCGTCCTTTAGAAGGCATGCAGAGTAAGTTAGACGAGCTTTCAATCAACGGCGAAGATGACTTTGTGCTCTTCTACAACGGCTCTATGGTTCAAAACGTCTCTACAAAAGAACTCATTCACAGTGAGATCAGCAATGGTAAAGCCGCTAAAGAGATCGCAGCCCTCGCTGTACAGCTTGGCGGTTATGTTCATGCATTCAGCAAGATTCATGGCTTAATCACCCCTGAAAACAATGAGTACACAGCTATTGAAGCGCGTATTAACGGCTTAGAGATTACCGAATTCGACTTTTCTCAACTAGAAGACGACCATGAAATCATCAAAACTATGATTGTTGCAGAGCCAAGCAAGCTCACCGAAATAATCAGCAAGTTGCCACAAGAGCTTAAGACTCAGTTTACTATCGTGCAAAGTGCACCATTCTTCTTAGAATTCCTAAACCCAAATTCAAACAAGGGTGTCGGTATTGAGGCGATAGCTAAGCACTTGGGTATTACAGCAGAAGAAGTAATCTGCATGGGTGACGCTGAAAACGATCATCATATGCTTGAATACGCTGGCCTTGGCATTGCAATGGAAAACGCAATGGAAGAAACCAAGAAACTGGCGGATCACATCACAGCGAGCAACGACGACCATGGTGTAGCGGTCGCGATTGAGAAGTTTATCTTCAACTCATAAACGCTCAGCAGCTATAGTGATAATTACTTTTTGCTTGTTGTACAATCGAGTAGGAGGAGGCC
>NZ_JBFRKQ010000095.1:0-32252 GCF_041469505.1 Vibrio sp. 10N.286.49.E11 | reverse complement strand
GGCCTCCTCCTACTCGATTCTGTTATTCCGCGGTAGCTTAATGATGAATATTTGGAATAGGTTAGAATCTTGTGTTTCGTTATTGCTCGTCTGCTGTGAGTGGTAACTTGTCGCTACACAGGATTTTAAGGCGTTGGGTATATGGAAATCACTCTAGAAATATTGGCTATCTTGTTTGTTGTTGCAACGGCAGCAGGCTTTATTGATGCAATGGCTGGCGGCGGTGGGTTACTGACTCTACCTGCATTGCTAGCGGCTGGAGTTCCACCCACGCAGGCACTGGCAACCAACAAACTCCAAAGCTCATTTGGCAGCTTCTCCGCGAGTTGGTATTTCGTGCGTAACGGTATCGTCAGTATTAAGGAGATGCGCCTCGCTATCTTTTGTACCTTTATAGGTTCGGCTATTGGTGCTGAGTTGGTTCAATACATCGACGCGAGCCTTTTGACCAGCGTGATCCCACTGCTGCTTATCGCGATCTCTCTCTATTTCCTATTAGCACCACAAACCAGAGCCTCTGAAGGCAAACAAAAGATCTCCGAGGCGATGTTTGCGTTATGTGTCGGTGGCGGTGTTGGTTTCTATGATGGCTTCTTTGGCCCTGGCACAGGCTCAATCTTCACTGTGTGTTTTGTTGCGATTGGCCATTTCTCATTGGTCGATGCTACGGCGCGAACTAAAGTATTGAATTTCACCTCGAACATCGCTGCACTGATTTTCTTTATTTTGGCTGGCTTGCCTATTTGGGAGTTAGGATTAGTGATGGCGGTTGGTGGTTTTATGGGGGCTCAGCTTGGCGCCAAAGTCGTGGTGACAAAAGGGCAGAAATGGATTCGCCCCCTTGTGATCGTAATGTCGATGCTGATGGCTTCTAAACTGCTTTGGGAACAGCATCAACAATGGATTCTATCAGTATTTTAACTCTTGGAGACTGGTAGCTATTCGGTCTAACACAGACATGAATCGGTCGAATTAAGCCTGCTAATTCAGGGAAGCTATACAAGTATTGAGGCTCAATATTGAGTGTTTTTACGATAGAGAGCGGGATTAACGCAGGCCCAGTCCCGCCCAATGCAAGTTGCGCCGCTGCGGTGTAGGCATCCATCTCCATCAAGGGTTTGATACCAAATTTTTCTAATACAGAAAGTTGATAAGAATTGGCTGGATTGGTCATGTCGTTAGTGATGACCATTGGAGGGAGATCCGTTAGCGGCGACTTACTCACTATGTAAAACGGTTCATCAAAAAGATGGAAGGTCATCAACCCATGATGTGGTGGCAGTAAGCCAGCACACAACCCCAAGGTCGCCTTGCCGGACTGCACCCGTTCGATAATTCTCGGCGTGTGGTTGGTGGTAATGGTGATGTACTTATCTTGCTGGATAAATTGGCCCATCATCTCACCTAAATAACCGGCTATCAGAGACTTATTGCTGTCTAGGGTGATGAGAGTGGTATCTTCCAACTCTTGCTGTTCATAAATAAGCCCACGAAGTTCATTGAATGTCGGGCCAATACTCTCGATTAATGCTATCGCATCTGGCGTGAGTTTTATCTGTCGGCCACTCGGTTCAATGAGCTTTTTACCTAGCTTCTTTTCTAAATTCGCAATCCGTTTGCTGACCGCTGATTGGCTGATATAAAGCAAACTGCCTGTGCGGCTCATGGTCTTTGCTTTACTCAATACCAGTAGAGTTTCGATTCCTTCGAGTAGCATTGGGTTATATTCATGAAATTTGGGAATGATTGTTTCAACTTACCTCAAACAACATTCATTCTCTAGTCTTGAAACTAAAGCTTTGAACCAAGTTAGGTATTTTTAGCTATGCTCGCACGTGTAGCGCGAGAGCATAATAATTGTGTTGGGGAGCTCAAATTAAGAAAGGCCCCTTTGCGGAGCCTTTCACTTTGTAACGATAGCTTATTTGATGGCGAAGGTCGGCAATGATAAATGCCAACGAATAGCGCCAAGCCTGATCAATAGTGTTGAGAACACGCCGGCCAGAAATGCAGTTTCTGAATCGTGCCCCATGCTGATCGCCATGGTATGGAAAGCGCCACCAATGATACAAGCGGTCGCGTAGACTTCACTTCTTAGAATCATTGGCACTTCACGGGCAAGCACGTCGCGGATAATACCGCCACCGCAACCGGTGATGACACCCATGATGATCGCCACTAGTGCTGAATCTTGATAGATAAGTGCTTTTTCTACACCAATGCCAACAAACACCGCTAGGCCAATCGCATCACATACCGGCAATATCCACCAAGCCAGACGTTTCGGGCGTCTTACAATAATCATGGTCAGCAAGCAGGTGGTAATGATGACCCAAAGGTAGGTGGTATCGGTGATCCAAAACACGGGAGTTGCACCCAATGCCATGTCACGAATTGTACCGCCGCCAATCGCGGTTACACTGCCTAAAACAGCGACACCAAAGGGATCCATCTTAAGACGGCCAGCGACAAATACGCCTGAGACGGCAAAAATGGCAGTGCCAAATAAATCGATAATATAAAGCAGCATGGAGTCCATGATACTGGTGCTCTTATAGTTAAAATTGTAGGGACAGGTCGGTGGCGAATTGTACGAAAAAACGCAGCAAATAGTTAGTGATTTTGCCTAGCTCTATCAAAGAAATCGCACACTTGTTGGATCGCTTTCAAAGTTCTCGTTGTCGGGCGATTAATCCAGTCAGAATTGAGGGACCAAATCTGATTTTGAGCGACAGCTGGGATCTCATCTTCCCATGTTTGCCACATGGTTCCATTCTCAATCGCGTGCTGAGAAGTGAAGATTACTTGCGGTTTTCTTAATACAACTTGTTCAATACCAACTTGCGGATAGGGAGAGGCGCTGTCTTCAAAAATATTGTGGCCACCACAAAACTCAAACACCTCACTTGGCCAGTGTCCTTGAGCAACAGTGATGATCGGCTTTTCACTGAGTTGGTAGAAGTAGTTTACTGACTCGGCATCTTTGTATTTTAGTCTCAAGGCGTTGAGCTGCTCTCTGTATTGCTGAGCGTTATTTTCGCCAATACTTGGATCGCTAGCGTATTGGCTCAGTTGTTCAATATTGGTTGCGATACTGTCTAGGCTTTTGGTCTTGGAGTAGTAAATATTAAAACCAAATTGCTCTAGTTTCGCGAGCTCTCTGGGCGGGTTTCCCGCTGGCCACGCAAGAATCAAATCAGGCTGAAGTGCGATGATCTTCTCAACCTTGATGCCTTGATAGTTTGCCACTTTTTCAAGCTTATCGGCTTGTGGTGGGTAATCACTTCGTTCACTTACGGCGACAAGGTTGTTACCTAAACCTGCGCTGTACGCGAGTTCAGTGGCATGAGGAGCAAGGCTGACCACGCGTTGAGCCGGCTGTACTTGTTCTTGAGTCAGTGGTACTTCTTCTGCAAATGATAAAGGCAGCCATAAGCTGGAAGACAAAATAGTAAGGCTTGTAACAAGTGCTGAAGATTCCACTCTAAATCCCTTGGTGAATAAATAGTAAGGCTAGGCTTTGTAAAAATATCCAGATAGCGATGCGACCAAAGAGTAGTTTCTGAACCTGAGATAGATGCAGAGCTGACGGTGCGATTCTTCCGCCTAATTTTGCGCGAATGGCTTTAGTGTTGTCGTAAATCGCAGGGCCACCCAATGATAGTTCAAGCTTGTTGCCAACAGCCGTGATCAACCAGGCTGGGCCGGGTAGTGGCCAAGAGCGACTTTGGACTAACATCATCTTAAATGTGTGCGTTGCTTTATCACCACATACGATCATCAAAGCAAACAAACGCATCGGTATAAATTCGAGAATCGCGACTATCTTGATCGCCGTTGAGCCGAACGGAGAAAATTGCTTGCGACTTGGCGACCAAGCTCGAGCTAACTCGACCACAAGGCGATACATTAACGCAGCGATTCCACCACCAATGGCGTACCAGAAAAACACACAAACTACGTTACGAGCGTAACCCATGATGATGGTTTCTGTGGCGGCTTTGCCGAGGCCAAGTGACGAAAGTGATTCGGTTTGACGATTGACAATCGGAGCCAGTAACTGACGAGCGGCCGCTTTATCTTCTCGGCCAAGTGCTTTGATCAGTTGGTTAGCCAGCTTTTCATTATTGCGCCAATCAATCGCGAGTAATAACAGTGCCAATTCAAACAGTTGAGATTGCCAAACCAATGGTTGCAGTGCCAATAGAATAACCAGAGTTGGCAGTACCATTAACCCCCAGGCTAATGTGCCTGAGATTAAACTTTGGGAATAGTTGTGGTTGTTATTGTTATTAACCTTGCTTGCTAAAAGCTCAGCAAACTTATGCCATAAGGTCGTGGGGTGTGCGGCATGGGGGATAGGTAAAATTAAATGAAAAAGCAGTGCTCCCCACATCACAAGGAGCACGCCATTTGCAAATACCTGATCAAACAGTGTTTGCATGTCTAGTCGCTTACTTTAGTAGGGCAACCATCTTGATAACCATTTCAGAAGAGCTTTGCGCTGCTAGTGGCAGGAACTCTTCGAAGCTCATTGGTGATTCTTTGTCTGCAACATCAGAGATTGCACGAACAACCACGAATGGTACTTGGAATTGGTGACAAGCTTGAGCGATAGCCGATGCTTCCATCTCTACAGCTACCACTGATGGGAAGTGCTTACGGATGAACTCTTGGCGTTCTGCTGTACAAACAAATGCGTCGCCAGTACAGATAAGACCGCGAACGGCATGCTTGTCTTCCATTTTTGCTAGTGCTTGTTCAGCAACAGCCATCAGTTTGTCGTCAGCTTTGAACGCTGCAGGTTGACCTGCCATTTGGCCGATTTCGTAACCGAAAGCTGTAACGTCTGCATCGTGGTGTCGAACTTCAGTTGAGATAACCACATCGCCAAGGTTCAGTGTTGAATCAAAACCGCCAGCAGAGCCCGTGTTCAGAACGGCATCTGGTTGGTATTCGCTTAGTAGGATTGAAGTACCAACAGCCGCTGCTACTTTACCAATGCCAGATTGAAGCAAAACAACGTCAACACCATTTAGCTGACCAGAGAAAAAGGTACAACCGCCTTTATTAACTTCAGTAATGTCTGAAATTGCTGCTTTTAGGATCGCAACTTCTTGCTCCATTGCGCCAATGATGCCGATTTTCATGTGTAGTCTCTTAATAAATAATATTTAAACAGTAGAGCGAAATTGTAGCATGGATAAGAAGTGTCGAGCGACTGCCCAGAGGCACTTCTCATCCGAATAGTAGCGATTTATCTGCGTATTCTTTTATCTATTTGATTAGGCCTTCGCTTTTCAAGCTAGCACGAAGTTGTTCAGCTCGTTTTCGGTTTACGCCAAAATCAGAATGGCCAGTACGAGACTCTGAACGCACGATCAGTTTGCCATCCGTGATTTTAAGTTCTAAGTCATCGACAAAACGCATGATGCGCGAAGTACATTCAACACGCAGATAATCTTCTGTTTTACTCGCGGTTTTTGATCTCGGTAAGGTTAGCGCAACCTGCTCAATCGCATCTAAGCTCGCTGAATCTGACAACTCAAACGCGGCCAATGCATGTTGCTCACGATCATCTTGAGTTGATACGCAGTTTGGTTTGTCTCCACAAGGTGATGAAGTTCTGTCTTTCATGTCCGTGATTCCTTGGCTGCAAGCGGTTAACGTTAAAAGTGATAGCGAGAGGAGAGCGGCTTTTTTCATAGTGTTTCCTATGGCTTGTTTTTAATTCTAATTGTAGTTATCGGTATTGGCTTATTTGTAATTGTTTTACGTATTTTCGTTGTGCTTGTGATAAACGAATCTAATTCAAAAAAGGATCCATAATTGGATCCTTTTTTATAGTAACGAACTGAGTAATAAAGGAAACCCAATCACACTTCTAGGTAATCTAATATCCCTTCAGCGGCTTTGCGGCCTTCATCGATAGCGGTCACCACCAAGTCAGATCCTCGAACCGCATCGCCACCTGCAAAGATCTTGCTATTGGTGGTTTGGTATTGAAACTCTTGTTGTCCGGGAGCCTTGATTCGTCCCCATTGATCCAATTCCACACCGAAAGGTTCTAGCCACTCCATCGCGTGAGGTTGGAAACCAAATGCCATGATCACGGCATCGGCCTCAAGAACATGCTCACTGCCTTCGACAGGTTCTGGACGACGACGGCCTGCTTCATCAGGCTCACCCAAAGCGGTTTTCACGAATTTTACACCAACCACATGACCAGCGCTGTTAAGCTCTAAGCCGATAGGTTGGAGGTTGAACTTGAACTTCACACCCTCTTCACGTGCATTTTTTACCTCACGGCGAGAGCCTGGCATGTTGGCTTCATCTCGGCGGTAAGCACACACAACATTGGCTGCATGTTGGCGAATCGAGGTTCGTACACAGTCCATCGCGGTATCACCACCACCAAGTACGACTACCTTCTTGCCTTGCATGTCGATGAACGGAGTTGGGTTTTCTAAATCCATTACCTTGTAGGTGTTAGAGATTAGGAAAGGCAGGGCATCATAAACGCCCGGTGCATCTTCGTTGTCTAAGCCCGCACGCATGTTTTTGTAGGTGCCGACACCTAAGAAGACAGCGTCGTAATCATCGACAAGTTGTTGAAGTTGAACATCTTTGCCAACTTCGGTATTCATTTGAAACTCAACGCCCATCTCGCTAAAGATACGGCGGCGATTTTCCATGATGCCTTTCTCAAGCTTGAACGATGGGATACCAAACGTCAGTAGGCCACCGATCTCTGGATAACGATCAAACACAACAGCTTTCACGCCATTACGAACTAGGATATCAGCCGCCGCCAGACCTGCTGGCCCTGCACCGATGATAGCGACCTTTTTATCAGTCCACTCAACGTGAGACATGTCTGGCTTCCAGCCCATCTCAAACGCTTTGTCATTGATGTATTTTTCAATGTTGCCGATGGTTACTGCGCCGAAATCATCATTGAGGGTACAAGATCCCTCGCACAGTCGATCCTGAGGACAAACTCGTCCACAAACTTCAGGCAAGCTGTTGGTTTGGTGAGACAGTTCAGCCGCTTCGATAATGCGTCCTTCATTGGCAAGCTTGAGCCACTGAGGGATGTAGTTGTGAACTGGACATTTCCATTCACAGTAAGGGTTACCACAGTCTAGACAGCGGTCAGCTTGCGCCTTGGCTTGTTGCTTAGTGAAAGGTTCGTAGATCTCTACAAACTCAATCTTACGTATCTTGATTGGCTTCTTCGCTGGGTCTACGCGATTCACATCAATAAATTGGTATACATTCTGGCTCATTATTGGCTCCTTCCAATTATTGCGCTTGAACACGAAGTTCAGCAGAGCTACGGCTTTGGTGACCGAGCAAGGTGTTAAGATCCGCCGTCTTTGGCTTCACTAGGTAGAACTTCGGAATCCATTCATCAAAGTTCGCCAGAATAGCTTCAGCGTGTACTGAGCCAGTCTCTTCTAAGTGCTCTGCAATCAGGCCGCGTAGATGTTCTTGGTGGATAAATAGATCAGACAGAGAAAGAGCTTCGACCGATTCGTTGTTCACACGACCTTGGAAGTCTTCGTTCTTATCCATCACATAAGCAAAACCACCTGTCATACCGGCGCCGAAGTTCACTCCGGTTGCGCCAAGAATCGCTACAATACCGCCTGTCATGTATTCACAAGCGTTGTCACCTGCGCCTTCAATCACAGCAACGGTACCTGAGTTGCGTACGCCAAATCGCTCGCCTGCAGTACCCGCAGCGAACAGCTTGCCTCCGGTTGCGCCATACAAGCAGGTATTGCCGATGATGGTCGCTTCGTTACAAGTAAATGCGGTGCCTTGGTGAGGCTTGATAACCACTTTGCCGCCAGCCATGCCTTTGCCAACATAGTCATTAGCATCACCTGTTAGATAAAGCTCTACGCCACCTGCGTTCCAAACTGCAAAAGACTGACCTGCGGTACCGTCGAGATATAACTTGATTGGTGAACCTGCCATCCCTTGGTTGCCGTATCGCTTAGCAATTTCACCAGAGATACGAGCACCAATCGAGCGGTCTGTGTTGATCACGTTGTAGTAAAGGCTGGTGGATTGACGTTTCTCAATTGCATCGAGTGCATCATCCAGAATCTGCTGGTTGAGCTGAGCTTTATCAAATGGTGCGTTTGGCTCGGTCCAAAACAGTGGGTGACCTTCTGGAGATACCGGAGCTTCGAGTATTGAAGAGAGATCGAGCTTGTTCTGTTTCGCGGTGAGGCCTTGAACGGCTTCAAGTAAGTCAGTACGACCAATCAGGTCCGTGAGTTTTTCTACGCCGAGTTCTGCAAGGTATTGGCGAACTTCATCGGCTAGGCCTGTAAAGTAGTTCACCACCATGTCTGGCAGGCCTTTGAAGTATTCGCGGCGTAGTGTTTCATCTTGAGTCGCAACACCCGTCGCACAGTTGTTTAGGTGACAAATTCGTAAGAACTTACAACCCATTGCGACCATTGGCGCGGTACCAAAACCAAAGCTTTCTGCACCGAGAATCGCACCTTTAATCACATCAAGGCCAGTTTTTAAACCACCATCGACTTGCAGGCGGATCTTATGACGAAGCCCGTTAGCAACCAGTGCTTGTTGAGTTTCTGCTAAGCCAAGCTCCCAAGGGCAACCTGCGTATTTTACCGAGGTTAGAGGGCTTGCCGCGGTACCGCCATCGTAGCCAGAAATGGTGATCAGATCGGCATAGGCTTTCGCTACACCAGTTGCAATCGTGCCTACACCCGGTTCCGATACTAACTTTACTGAAACCAAGGCTTTAGGGTTCACTTGTTTAAGGTCGAAAATCAGCTGCGCTAGATCCTCGATAGAATAAATATCGTGATGTGGAGGAGGGGAGATCAGTGTCACCCCTTGAACTGAATATCTCAGCTTAGCGATTTCTGCGGTAACTTTATGGCCGGGCAGTTGACCACCTTCTCCAGGCTTCGCACCTTGCGCGACCTTGATCTGCAAAACATCCGCATTGGTTAAGTAATGTGGCGTCACACCAAAACGACCGGAAGCTATCTGCTTGATACGAGAGTTACGGTCAGTACCAAAGCGTCGAGGGTCTTCACCACCTTCACCAGAGTTTGAGTAACCACCCAAGCGGTTCATCGCCATTGCTAATGCTTCATGCGCTTCTGGGCTCAAAGCACCGATCGACATTGCCGCAGAGTCGAAGCGTTTAAACAGATCGCTGTTAGGCTCGACTTGCTCTAGTGGTAGAGGCTGATCGGCTTTTTTGAGGCTCATTAAGTCGCGTAACATCGCAGCTGGACGAGCATTTACTTGCTTAGCAAAAGAGAGATAATCCGATGTCTCACCTGTTTTTACTGCAGTTTGCAGAGTGCCAACCACATCAGGGTTATAGGCGTGATATTCGCCGCCGTGTACGTATTTGAGTAAACCACCGTGCTCGATTGGCTTACGCTTAGTCCAGGCTTTACGCGATAAGTTATAGATATCTTGTTGGAAATCGCTAAAGCTTGCGCCTTGGATTCGAGTGGTAACTCCGCGGAAACAGAGCTCAACAACATCGGAATGAAGGCCAACGGCTTCGAAAAGCTGTGAACAGCGATAAGAGGCAATGGTTGAAATTCCCATCTTCGACATGATCTTGTACAGACCTTTGTTGATGCCGTTTTGGTAATTTTGCATTGCGGCACGATAATCTTTATCTAAAGAGCCATCATCCAACATTTTACCTAACGCTTCATAAGCGAGGTATGGGTAAACCGCGGTTGCACCGAAGCCAAGCAGCACAGCAAATTGGTGTGGGTCGCGCGCAGTTGCTGTCTCAACAACGATGTTGGCATCACAACGCAGGTTGGTATCAGCAAGCCTTGTTTGCACCGCACCAACCAACATGGCTGCAGGGATCGGTAGTTTTCCTTTCTCTAAACCTTTGTCCGACAGCACAACTAAAACCGCACCTTCGCTGACTTCTTGTTCGGCGCTATCACATACTGCTTTGATTGCTTGTTCTAGATCTTGGTTATTCGGGTCGTAGTGCATGCTGAGAATGACATGACGATAATGTTTTTGACTCAACTGCAGAAGCTGCTGCATGTCTGAGTAAAGCAGTACTGGTGAATCAAACGTGACACGATAGGCGTGACCGTCTGTTTCACAGAACACGTTCATCTCTTTCCCAATACTGGTCGCCAAAGACATCACGTGTTTTTCACGCAATGGATCAATCGGTGGGTTGGTGACTTGTGCAAACTTTTGACGGAAGTAATCAGTGACCAAGCGTTCTTTTGAAGAGAGCACAGCCATTGGCGTATCATCGCCCATTGAGCCTACTGCTTCTTGCCCCATATCACCAAGCACACGCAGCACTTGGTCGGACTCTTCGTTGCTCATCGCAAACTGTTTTTGGTAGGTTTTGAGCGTGTCATCGTCAAAGCTGCGCTTACCGACTTGCTCATCGGGCAGATCGGAAAACGGTGTGAGTTTGTGAACGTTCTTTTCCATCCACTCTTTATAAGGATGGCGACCTTTGAGGTCATTGTCGATCTCATTAGATTGCCATAGCTTGCCGCGGCGAGTATCTATTACCAACAGTTCGCCTGGGCCAACACGGCCTTTCTCTGCCACTTCATCCGGTGCGTAGTTCCAGATACCGACTTCTGATGCGAGCGTGATTAGATTGTCTTTGGTAATCACATAACGCGCAGGACGCAGGCCATTTCTATCGAGGTTACATGCAGCGTAACGACCATCTGAAAGTACGATACCAGCAGGACCATCCCACGGTTCCATGTGCTTTGAGTTGAAGTCGTAGAATGCACGTAGATCTGGGTCCATATCTGGGTGGTTTTGCCAAGCGGGCGGCACAAGCATGCGCATCGCTCGGAACACATCCATACCACCGGCAAGGAACAGGTCGAGCATGTTATCTAGGCTTGATGAATCTGAGCCTGTCTCATTCACAAAGGGTGCGGCGGTTTGTAAGTCTGGCAGCAACGGCGAAGAGAATTTATAGGCACGAGCCTTAGCCCACTGACGGTTACCTTCAATGGTATTGATCTCACCATTGTGTGCTAAATAGCGGAATGGTTGAGCCAGTGGCCAACGTGGTTGAGTATTGGTTGAGAAACGCTGGTGGAACAGACATATCGCCGATTCCATACGTAAGTCAGCAAGATCGAGGTAAAATCGCGGAAGATCGGCCGGCATACACAAGCCTTTGTAAACCATGACTTGTGTCGAAAGGCTACAAATATAGAAATCTTTGTCTTCGGTGATCTGTTTTTCAATTCTGCGACGAGCGATATAAAGGCGTCGTTCAATATCGCGTTCACGCCAACCCGCGGGGGCCGAGATAAACACTTGCTGAATATTGGGAACTGAATCTTTGGCAATCGGACCTAATACGTCGGTGTTGGTCGGTACTACGCGCCAACCTGCAACCGTTAAGGTCTCTTGAGCGAGCTCTTTATTGACGATGTCTTGCGCGGATTGCGCTTTGATTGGATCTTGGCTGAAGAAAATCATGCCGACAGCGTATTGCTTGCCGAGCTTGAAGTTATTCTCTTCAGCAATAATTCTGAGATAAGAGTCAGGCTTCTGTAGTAATAAGCCACAGCCATCCCCGGTTTTACCATCCGCAGCGATACCACCACGGTGTGTCATGCGATCGAGGGCTGAAATAGCAGTTCTTACCAACTTATGACTAGGTTGGCCTTCCATTTGCGCTATTAAACCAAATCCACAGTTGTCTTTTTCAAGACTAGGATCATATAGAGCCATTGCAATTCTCCCTTTTGCTTCTCTGTCATCCAGACAGTAAATGACTAACTATTCATATACTTGTTGTTTTTTATAAACTGATAGTTTGCTTTAGCCAGTTAAAACGTTATTGGTTGTGTTAACAAAACCGATTGATTTTATTTTCATCAGCTTTACAACGTATAGCTAATTGTGTTTAAGGTCAAGTTCATGGTTAATTATCATGCATAAACGCGATTAGCCACTTAATAATCTAAAATAGTCGATGGATATCAATGAGATATATAAGTTGAATGTTAACGAGATTTAACATATACAACAGGATGATTTTGAAAACGACAAATGCCAGATAGAAAAAAGGCTAGCATCGAGTGCTAGCCAAATATAAAAGTTAGGAAGGGTATTGCTTTTCCTCTAGGCTAACGTAATTGACGTTAGCCCGAGAAATATTATGCGGAAAGCATGAGTGAATCAGCTTTCGCTTCTAAGTTTGAGTTACCCATTAAGAAGTCATCAATGGCAATTGCACATTCACGACCTTCATTAATACAACGTACAACTAGAGATTGACCAGTACGCATATCACCAGCAGCGAAAACGCCTTTCTGGTTCGTTGCAAAACCTTCAGAAGCGACGTTACCGCGCTCGTCCAGTTTAATGTCTAGTTGAGCAAGCACGCCGGTTGGCTCCGGGTGTAAGAAGCCCATTGCTAGGAATGCCATATCACAAGGAATAACACGTTCAGAGTTCGCGACTTCATCAAAGCCTGGACGCTCACCTGGTTTCGCATCTTGCCAAACGATGTCAGCAATACGTAGACCCGTCACTTGACCTTGCTCGTTACCGATGAACTCTTTGGTTAAGATGTTCCAGTGACGTTCACAACCTTCTTCGTGAGAAGTGGTGGTTTTCATGATCATTGGGTATTGAGGCCAAGGCATGTTTGCAGGGCGCTTCTCTGGTGGGATCGGCATGATCTCAACCTGAGTAATGCTCGCTGCCTTATGACGGTTTGATGTGCCCACACAGTCAGAACCAGTATCACCACCACCGATAACCACAACGTGCTTATCTTTAGCGTGAATCTCTTCTGTTTTAAGATCTAGGTTGTTAGCACGGCGGTTGTTTTGACCAAGGAATTCCATGGCAAAGTGAACGCCTTTCAACTCACGACCAGGGATTGGCAAGTCACGTGGAACCGTAGAACCACCCGTTAGCAATACCACATCAAACTCTTGGCGTAGCTGCTGAGCGTTAACATCAACACCGATGTGTTGGTTAACTTTAAACTCAACGCCCGCTTCAGCCATTAGGTTGATCTTACGATCAATCACGTCCATACCCAGTTTGAAGTCTGGGATACCGAAGCGAAGTAGACCACCGACTTTCTCGTCACGTTCAAATACCGTTACCGAGTGACCAGCGCTGTTTAGCTGCTCCGCTGCGGCTAAGCCAGCAGGACCTGAACCGATAATTGCGACAGTTTTACCTGTGCGAGAGCGTGGTGTTTTAGGTTTTGCGTACCCTTCACGGTACGCAGTTTCGACAATCGTTTTCTCGATATTACAGATAGTGATTGGGTCTTGGTTGATACCAAGAACACAGGCACTTTCACAAGGAGCAGGACAAACACGACCGGTAAACTCAGGGAAGTTGTTGGTAGAGCTTAGGATGTTCCAAGCCTCTTCCCAGCTGTCACGGTAAACCGCATCATTGAATTCTGGGATGATGTTACCAATCGGACAGCCGTTGTGACAGAAAGGTACGCCACAGTCCATACAACGAGAGGCTTGAGTATTGATCTTTTCACCAAACTCTTCGTTAAGTACGAACTCTTTGTTGTCTTCAATTCGAACTGACGGGTCGAGCTTCTTTGGAAGCTCACGACCGTGTTCTAAAAATCCAGTAGGCTTACCCATTATACTGCCTCCACTTCTTCCGTTTGTGCCTGTTGTGCTTCAGCTTTACGCTTTTCAAGAACAGCTTTGTAGTCGCGTGGCATTACTTTAACTAGCGATGCAACACTTGCTTCAAAGTTGTCTAGGAAAGATTGAGCAACTTCACTTCCTGTGAATTCAACATGCTTAGTTAGCATATCCAGTAGAAGATCTTTATCTTCTTGTTCAATTGGATCTAGGTCTACAAGTTCAGGGTTGAGCTTGGTTTCGAAGTCACCCGCTTTGTCCCAAACATAAGCAACACCGCCACTCATGCCCGCAGCAAAGTTACGACCTGTTGAACCAAGGATAATGGCAACACCACCAGTCATGTATTCACAACCGTGGTCACCAACGCCCTCAACAACAACCTTCGCACCTGAGTTACGAACACAGAAACGTTCGCCTGCCATACCGCGAATGAAAGATTCACCTGAGGTCGCACCGTAGAAACATACGTTACCAACCACGATGTTATCTTCAGCAACGATAGAAGATTTCGCATCTGGGTACAGTACCAAAGTACCGCCAGACAGACCTTTACCCCAGTAATCGTTCGCGTCGCCTTCTACTTCGAACTTAACGCCTTTCGCAAGGAACGCACCGAAAGATTGACCAGCACTACCGTGGAACTTAACGTTCATTGGCTGTGGTAAACCTTGGTCTTTGTAAACCTTCGAGATTTCGTTCGACAGCATGGTACCAGCAGAGCGGTCCGTGTTGATGATAGGGAAGCTCGCATTCACGGCTTCGCCTTTCTCAAGAGCTGGAATCGCAGCTTGAATCAACTTGCGGTCTAGAACGTCTTCTAGGTTGTGGTTTTGTTGCGTCTGGTTGTAGATACCATCTTCTTCACGTGCCTGCTCAATGTGCAGTACAGGTGTTAGATCTAGGTTCTTGTACTTCCAGTGGCCGATGTCATCACGAACTTTAAGTTTGTGCGATTGACCAACCATCTCATCGATAGAGCGGAAGCCAAGTTCAGCCATTACTTCACGCAGACCTTCAGCCATGTATTGGAAGAAAGTGACTACGTCTTCTACGCGGCCGTCGAAACGTTCACGCAGAGTCTTGTTCTGTGTAGCGATACCAACAGGACAGGTATTCTTGTGACACTTACGCATCATGATACAGCCTTCAACCACTAGAGCTGCTGTTGCTACGCCCCATTCTTCAGCGCCAAGTAACGTTGCTACTGCAAGATCACGTGGTGTTTTCATCTGACCATCAGATTGAACAACGATACGGTTACGTAGGCCGTTTTTCAGTAGTGTTTGGTGCGTTTCCGCTAGACCCAGCTCCCAAGGCAGACCGGTATGACGGATAGAAGACATCGGAGATGCACCCGTACCACCATCAAAACCTGCGATAAGTACCACGTCAGCTTTCGCTTTCGCTACACCCGATGCAATCGTACCTACGCCAGCTTCTGATACTAGCTTCACGTTGACACGACCGTTACGGTTCGCGTTTTTCAGATCGTAGATAAGCTGAGCCAAATCTTCGATTGAGTAGATATCGTGGTGTGGCGGTGGCGAGATAAGACCTACGCCCGGAGTCGAGTGACGCGTTGCGCCGATCCAGTCATCAACCTTATCACCAGGTAGTTGACCACCTTCGCCCGGTTTCGCACCTTGAGCCATCTTGATTTGTAGCTCATCAGCGTTAGATAGGTAGTAAGACGTTACACCAAAGCGACCAGAAGCCACCTGTTTGATTGCTGAACGTTCCCAGTCGCCGTTTTCTTTACGTTCGAAACGTGCTGGATCTTCACCACCTTCACCTGAGTTTGATTTCGCGCCAATGCGGTTCATCGCAACAGCCAGTGTTGAGTGAGCCTCATGCGAGATTGAACCAAAGCTCATTGCGCCGGTTGCGAAACGCTTAAGAATGTTCTCGATTGGTTCTACTTCTGCTAGAGGAATAGAGCCTGCAGGGTTCTTGATGAAGTCCAGTTGGCTACGTAGCGTTGCTGCGTTGTCGCCTTGGTCATCAACTGCTTTTGCGTACTTCTTGAACTGACCGTAATCTTTGTTACGCGTCGATTCTTGAAGTAGAGAAATCGTTTCTGGGTTGAATAAGTGTTTCTCACCACGTTGTTTCCACTGGTAAACACCACCAACATCAAGGATCTGAGCTGGAATTTCACGAGCTGGGTAACCAACACGGTGACGAACCAATACTTCTCGCGCGATATCGTCGATCGTTAGACCTTGGATACGAGAAACAGTACCTGTGAAGTATTTTTCAACCACTGATTTGCTAACACCAAGTGCTTCAAAGATTTGTGCACCGTGGTAAGACTGCAGCGTAGAGATCCCCATCTTAGAGAAGATCTTAAGTAGACCGCCGTTAACACCTTTACGGTAGTTATCGAATAACTCACGTGGGTGTACGTTTGGATCTAGCTTCTTAGTACGTTGCAGTTCAACAATCGTTTCAATAACTAGGTATGGGTTAACTGCGTTTGCACCATAACCGATAAGCGTTGCAAAGTGGTGTGTCTCACGAGCGTCGCCCGTTTCAACAACGATGTCACACTTAGCACGTAGACCTTTACGGATTAGGTGGTGGTGAACCGCGCCAACCGCCAGCATTGCTGGAATAGCGGCATGGTTAGAGTTAACCGCACGGTCTGTCAGTAGGATGATAGAGTAGCCATCAATCACTGCGTCTTCTGCGTATTGGCAGATACGCTTAAGTGCGCGCTCTAACTTACCTTGGTCGCCATTTGCTTGGAATACGATATCCAGCGTCTTCGCCTGAAGGTGCTCGTTATCGATTGCACGCAGTTTTTCTAACTCAGAGTTAGACAGTACTGGAGACTCAAGTTCTACTTTTTGACAGTGCTCAGGTGTTTCAGCAAGTAAGTTCTGGTCTTTACCTAGGTAAGTGTTCAGAGACATAACCATGCGCTCACGAATCGGGTCGATCGGCGGGTTAGTTACTTGTGCAAACAACTGTTTGAAGTAGTTTGAAAGGTGCTGCGATTGGTGAGAAAGAATCGCTAGCGGCCAGTCAGCACCCATTGCAGAAAGTGGCTCGTAGCCTGTTTTCGCAAGAGGTAGAATGATTTCGTTTACTTCTTCAGAACTCACGCCAAACGATTGTTGTTTGTGTAGGAGTTTCTCTGGAGAAGGTTGGCTAAATTCGTTGCTCGCATCCGGTAGCTTTTTCAGGCTCAGAAGGTTCTCTTCAACCCACTTTTCGTAAGGTTGTGCTTTAGCAATGCTGTCTTTCACTTCTTCATCAGAAATGATGCGGCCTTGCTCAAGGTCAGCAACGAAGATACGACCTGGTTGTAGACGACCACGGTACTCAACGTTTTCAGGTGCAATCTCAACAACACCAGACTCAGACGCCATTACTAGGAAGTCGTCTTTAGTTACTGTGTAGCGAGAAGGACGCAGACCGTTACGGTCAAGTGTTGCACCTACTTGAACACCATCGGTGAAACATACTGATGCTGGGCCATCCCATGGTTCCATTACGTTCGCGTGGTACTGGTAGAACGCACGACGAGTTGGATCCATGTTTTTGTTTTCTTGCCATGCTTCCGGGATCATCATCATCAACGCGTGTGGCAGAGTACGACCTGAAAGAACAAGTAGCTCAAGTGCCATATCGAAGTTTGATGAATCCGAACTACCTTCCTGACAGATAGGAAGCAGCATGTCGATTTCAGCTTGTGTAAACAGATCCGATTCTAGGATTGCTTCACGTGCTTTCATCCAGTTCAGGTTGCCGCGAACCGTATTGATTTCGCCATTGTGCGCGATGTAACGGAAAGGCTGAGCTAGACGCCAACGTGGGAATGTATTGGTAGAGAAGCGAGAGTGTACTAGTGCTAGAGCTGTCACCATGGTTGGGTTTTGCAGATCTAGGAAGTACTGAGGAACTTGTTCAGTTGTTAGCTGACCTTTGTACACCAATGTCTTGTAAGACATAGAGTTGATGTAGAAGTCATCACCGATATTTGAAACGCTTTCTAGGCATACACGAACCGTGTAGTTACGTAGAACATACAGTTTACGCTCAAGCTCTTCTGGTGTGATACCAGGGCCGCCAGAAATAAATACGTGTTCAAATTGAGGTTCAGTGCTTAGTGGGTCAGCACCAATCATTGAATTGTCCGTTGGAAGTTCACGGTAACCGATAACTTCTAACTCAAGGCGTTGTGCATTGCGTTCTAGAATGTCACGACACTGTGCACGTTTGTGTTCATCTTTAGGGAAAAGTACAACACCAACACCATATTTTTCAAAAGATGGCAGTTTAATTCCAAGCTTTACGGCTTCTTCTAGTAAGAATTCGTGCGGCTTCTGTAGCAGGATACCTGCACCATCACCAGAACACGGATCGCAGCCTTGGCCGCCACGGTGTTCCATACGTGCAAGCATATCGAGTGCTTGAGTTACTACATCATGAGATTTGCGATTCTTTAGATGCGCAACAAAACCGATACCACAAGCGTCATGCTCCAATTCAGGAGTATACAGACCCTGTGAGTTCTGCTCTTGATCTACCATAGATACATCCTTCCAGTTAAATCTAGGCGCAACTTATTTGTATAAAGTCAGCCTTGTCCTTTTATATTTATGGGTCTAAACCTGCCTATGCTGGCGGTTTGAATCCTTTCCGTATCTCGCAGGAAAAGTATTGCGAGAAAAACAATCCTTAGTGATACCTGTTTATTTTTAACCACAAACTAGTGGTTTATATAGGTGGGAGTTAGATATCACCGACTTATTAGCAAGTTTTCGTTGTAAGTAAATACTCAAAAATAGCCAATATGTGTAAGTATCCTACAATTTTGTCTAGGCGAATTGCAATGAAAGTTGACCCATGTAGACCATTTTTTTCGTTTTATTTTGAATTTAATGCCTAACAAATGTGCAACATTAGGCAAATAGAGCCGATTTTTTGCATGTTTATTGATATTTGTTAGGTTGCTCGCAAAAAGCCTTGAGTAAACTAATTGGTCGAATTTTGCAGGGATGTAATTTTTTTTCAAAAAAGACTGATATTCATTCTTATTTACTTGAGTGCTTTGAAAATATGCAATTACACGAGTTGGTCAATACTATCGGCCAAGACCTTCAACGCCGTTATGGCGAGAAGGTTCACAAGCTGACGCTTCATGGTGGTTTCAGCTGCCCAAACCGAGACGGGACAATTGGCCGTGGAGGTTGCACGTTTTGTAACGTGGCTTCCTTTGCCGATGAACAAACTCAAATTCAAAGTATTGCTGACCAGCTAAAAGATCGTGCGGGTGAGATTGCTCGTGCCAAGAAGTACCTGGCTTACTTTCAGGCGTACACCAGCACTTATGCTGAGGTGCAAGTGCTCAAGAATATGTATGAAGAGGCGCTAAAAGCACCCGGTGCAGAGATCGTCGGCCTTTGTGTTGGTACGCGACCAGACTGTGTGCCTGATGCGGTGTTGGATCTGTTAGCGGGCTACGTTAAACAAGGCTATGAGATTTGGCTCGAGCTTGGCCTGCAAACCGCCAATGATAAAACCCTCAAGCGAATTAACCGCGGCCACGATTTTGCGGTGTATGAAACGATCACCCAACGCGCACGCGCTTTAGGTATCAAGGTGTGTACTCACCTGATTGTTGGTCTACCAAAAGAAACTAAAGCGGATAACCTTGAAACCTTAGACAAGGTATTAGCCGTTGGCACCGATGGTATTAAGCTGCACGGCCTTCATATAGTAGAGGGCAGTACCATGGCTAAGGCGTGGAAGGCAGGAAAGCTAGAAGCCCCAAGCCTTGAAGAGTACATCGATATCGCGAGTGAGATCATTCAACGCACGCCTGCGGACGTGGTTTATCACCGTGTTTCTTCAGCGGCGAGACGCCCAACCTTACTTTCTCCTTTATGGTGTGAGAACCGCTGGTTAGCGATGACTGAAATAGGTCGTTCGTTGGATAAAACCGGTGCTCAAGGCATCAAAACGGGCTCTACATTCGAGTACACGTTGCCTGTTTTAAACGCGGCCAATTAATAGAAATGGGTGACTGTAGGTAGCAGCAGATAAAACCAATAAATAGTGGTAACATTTCCCTAACAGATTTTATGGTATAGATTGAGAGTAAATGGAACTGGTAATGACTTGGTTGTGGGACAGGGCGTATGGCTACGGTATTTATATCGTTGTTGTATTGCTGATTGCTCTCATCTGCTGGCATCTCTATTCTCGTTATCAGTCGCATATCGAAACGCTTCTACTTGCTACCCCGTCGCCACTCTACTTTGTTGATGTTCGAAGTGGCGAAATACTCTATGCCAATCGCCAAGCCATGCAGTTGCTTGGTATCCGCCAAATCGGTGTTAATTTTCGCTTTCCTACTGTGGAAAGCGAGAACAGCTTTCGTCACTACTTAACCAACCACATCAACTCTCGAGCCTTCGAGCAGGTCTCCCTGTGGGCGCTTTCTGAATTTGAGTCGTTCAAGATCAACTTGATCGGTCGTAAGATCCATTTTAGAAATAAGCAGGCTTGGATGATTCACGCCTCACCTTATAAAAACACTAACGAAGAACTGTCCCAAGAAGTTCGAGAACTGAATGTTGCTCGTACCGCTTTGGATTCTTTGTCTGAGCTGATCTACGTGAAAGATCAGAAAGGTCAGTTAGTGACGAGTAATCGCTCGTTTAAAAAGTTTTGGCATGGTCGTGCTGAAGAGGGCACCCTGAGTGTTTCTGGTGGAGTATTAAAAGGTCGTGTAAGTGAACGCTCTTGGACTACAGATCAAGATGGAAAAAGCTGCTTGCTTGAAACCTACCAAAGTGTGCTGCTTTCCCAAGATGGAGAAACCATCGGCACGCTCTCTATTAGCCATGATGTGACCGATTGGCATGACATGCAGCAGAAACTGCGTGGCGAGATGGAGAAGCGAAAAGATACCGAAGTGGCACTTGCGCAGCGTGACACCATCTTGCAAAACCTCCTGGAGGCCAGCCCAGACTCGATTGGTATCTTTAATGAAAACATGGTTTATCAAGCGTGTAATAAACCATTTGTGGCTGCGCTGGGTATCTCTGAAGTCAGTGACTTGATCGGTAAACGTTTACAAGATGTGGTGCCACATAGCATCTATACGCGAATATCAGAAACCGATCATCAAGTGCTTCATCAAAGTAAATCACTGCGTTATATCGACAAAGTGGTCTCAAGTGATGGAACATTTACTTGGTATGATGTAGTCAAATCACCGTTTAGAGATCCAGCATCGAGCACTAATGGTGTGTTGATCATGGCGCGTGATATTACAGAGCGTTATCTAGCAGAACAAAAGCTTGAAGAAGCCAACCTTGAACTTGAACGCCTCAGCTTTATGGATAGCCTGACTAAAGTGTCTAACCGACGTCGTTTCGATGAACAGCTCTCTACACTGTGGCATTATCATGTGCGTGAGAAGCTGCCACTGACGATCATGCTATGTGATATCGACTTCTTTAAAGGCTACAACGACTTTTACGGACACCAACAAGGCGATGATGCTTTGATTCAGGTTTCTCAGGCATTTAAGCAGGTGTTGAATCGTTCATCTGATTGTGTGGCTCGTTATGGTGGTGAAGAGTTCGGTTTTATTCTGCCAAATACAACGACCGAAGGTGCTCAGCTGGTGGCGCAGCGTATTCATGATGAAGTCCTAAAATTGGAACTTGCGCATGAGAAGTCGACAGTCTCTGAATTCATCACGGTGAGTATTGGTATTATCTCTTACATTCCTACACCTGATGATGAAATGGAATCGGCTGTTGCCTTGGCTGATAGTGCGTTGTATCAAGCGAAATCAGACGGTCGCAACCGTTCAATGGTGCATCCATACTCAATTCGCTAACGCTATAAAATTGGCAATTTGATTATCCCCGGCTATTTTTGCTTAGTTAGTATTTGTATTGGTTAATTAACCTTCGAAATTACCGCTGAACACTTGCTGCGTGTGATGTAGCTAGCTTACCTCCCATCTTCAAACAGGGTAGAATGTTGCTAGTCTTATCGCATGGAGCGTTAAATGAAACCCATGAAAAATCTTGCCCAGTATTACGTGGATCTACTCGTAAAACTGGGGATTGTCCGCTTTTCTATCTTACTCGCCCTAGCGCTTGTTGCCCTCGCTGTTGTTGTGCAAGTCGGTATCACCCTTGCACTCAAAGGCAATGTTGATGACATCGACATTGTCCGTTCAGTTTTCTTCGGTTTAGTGATCACGCCTTGGGCGGTTTATTTTCTGTCAGTGGTCGTGGACCAGTTGGAAGAATCACGTCAAAGGTTAGCGAAATTGGTCTCTAAACTTGGCGACATGCGTGAGCGAGACCAAGAACTCAACAATAAAATGCAGCTCAATATCGAGAAGCTTAATCAAGAAATTGAAGAGCGTGAAAAAGCGGAAGAAGCGCGCGCAGAAGCAATGCAAGATCTCGAAAACGAGGTGTTCCAGCGCGAGCGTACTCAGCTTGAACTCGCAGAACGTACTGCACTGTTACGCTCGTTTATCGATGCCTCGCCTGACCTTATTTACTACCGTAATGAAGATGGTGTGTTTTCTGGTTGTAACCGTGCGGTTGAAGAGCTCACTGGTAAAACAGAAAAAGAGCTAGTTGGTTTAACTCCTTGGGATGTTTACAGTAAAGAGGTCGCTCAGCAAGTTGTTGAAACCGATAAGAAAGTATTTGCTGACAACCAAGCACTGACTTATGACCAATGGCTTGAATACCCAGATGGCCGCAAGAGTTACTTCGAACTGCGTAAAGTGCCTTTCTACAGCAAAGATGGTCGTCACTTGGGCTTGGTTGGTTTTGGCCGCGATATTACTGAACGTAAAGAGCATCAAGAGTCGTTAGAAAAAGCCAGCCGCGATAAGACCACCTTTATCTCAACTATTAGCCACGAGTTAAGAACGCCGCTCAACGGCATCATTGGCTTGAGCCGCATGCTGCTTGATAGCCAACTGACCACCGAACAGCGCAAGCAGATGCAAACCATCAAGGTGAGCGCGGTGACACTGGGTAATATCTTCAACGATATTATTGATATGGATAAGTTCGACCGCCGTAAGCTTGAACTCTTCCCTACGCCTATTAACTTTGAAGATTTCGTTGTCGAGATCGAAAGTATCTCTGCGTTGATGGCTGAGCAGAAAGGGTTAAGGTTCGATCTAGAAAGATTGTCTGATCTTCCAGCTGCTGTTGAGGTGGATGGTACTCGTCTTAGACAGGTACTGTGGAACCTTGTTAGTAACGCGATGAAGTTCACCAAAGATGGTGGAGTGGTGATGACAGTCAGCGCCGACATTGATGGTGACTTTGCCAACATTACGATGGAAGTGGAAGATACTGGTATTGGTATCCCTGAAAGTGAAATCGAGAAGATCTTCGCGATGTACTATCAGGTGAAATCGGGCACGGACAACTTGCACGCTGTCGGCACGGGTATTGGTCTCGCTGTCTCTCAACAGCTAATTAATATGATGGATGGCCACATTGAAGTCATCAGTGAAGAGGGCTTTGGCAGTACCTTTACGGTTTCGATTCGAGTTCCAGTGAATCACGATACTCAGGCTCTGATCAAAACGCCAAGAAAACAGTCGAATCTTAAGATCTTTATGGTCGAAGACATTGAACTCAATATCACAGTGGCTCGCTCTCTACTTGAAAGCCTTGGCCATGAAGTGACAGTCGTGATGACGGGTAAAGAGGCGCAAATTGCTTTCAATCCTGAAGACTATGATTTGGTGTTGTTGGATATCCAACTGCCAGATATGACGGGTTTCGATATTGCTCAATACTACCGCGAGAAATACAGCCAGCTACCGCCTTTGGTGGCGTTAACTGCGAACGTATTAAACAACAAGCAAGAGTACTTCCAGAAAGGCATGGACGAAGCGATCAGTAAACCTTTGTCGGTTCGAGCTATCCAAGATGTCATCAGTGAACTTATCGAAGATGCACCAGAGGTAATTGAGAAGGTAGCGGGCACCGATAAGGTTGAGAGCATTGATAAAGTCGACGCGAGTAAGTCTTTTCTTTCAGAAATTGATACCACTTTGCTTGATATTGATATGCTAGAGTCTTATGTTGATATTGTTGGATCGAAACCGGTTTTGGATAGCATCGCGATGTTCGAAGATATGATGCCGGAGTATATGGAAATATTGAACTCCAACATGGTCGCGAAAGATAAAGCCAGTATCGTTTCTGAGGCACATAAGATTAAAGGTGCTGCAGGTTCTATTGGTCTGAAACGCATCCAACAAGTTTCCCAGAAAGCTCAATCTCCAGATTTGCCTGCGTGGTGGGAGAACATTTCAGATTGGGTTGATGAGATAAATAACGAATACCAGAATGACATTGAAGTTTTAAAGAGTTGGTTAAATCAAAGGTAGAAGAATAATGAAAAAATTAGCATTCGCCGCATGTGTAGTGGCATTAGCGGGTTGTTCTACGCCACAAGTAGAATGGCAGCAAGATAATCAAGTCGAAGTATCTGCGGCAACAGTTACCATGAAAAGCAACCTTTGGCACAACAAGATGCCAACGATTGGCGAGACTCAAGATAAGACCCTGCATGGTTCTATCTACCTAGAGTCAGATTCACAACTGCCAGCAACGCTTGCGGTTGAGAGTGTTACGGTTAAACAGGGTGCAGACACCTTGTTGGTAACGGCTGACGATCTTGATTTAAGAACACACAGTGAAACTCAATGGGAAGTCGCGTTTGTATGGCAGCTAGAGATCGACAGCGACAAGCCTGTTGATGTAGCGGTTGAACTTAAAGATGGCGAAACCGTGAAGTGGTTAGTAGAGAAAGACGTTAAGGTGGATACGGTTTACTAAAACCTTATCCAATTAAGAACAATAAAAAAGGGAGAATGCGTTGGCATTCTCCCTTTTTAATAACTATTGATGACGCTTCTATTGTTAATAACACTTACTGGTGAGTAGTGCTAAATGGTAAGAAGCGCGAATCGAATTAGTCTTCTAGGTCACCACAAAAGCGGTAGCCTTCACCGTGAATCGTTGCGATGATTTCTGGCGTACCAGAAACAGATTCAAAGTGCTTACGAATACGACGGATTGTTACGTCTACAGTACGATCGTGTGGCTTAAGCTCACGGCCAGTCATCTTCTTAAGAAGGTCTGCACGTGTTTGGATCTTACCTGGGTTCTCACAGAAGTGAAGTAGAGCACGGAACTCTGAACGAGGTAGCTTGTAGCCTTCGCCATCTGGGCTAACCAGAGAACGACTGTTGATATCTAGTACCCAACCGTTGAACTCGTACTTCTCAACGCTACGCTTCTCTTCTTGAACAGAGCTTGTGCTCATAGAACGGTTCAGAAGGTTGCGTGCACGGATAGTCAGTTCACGAGGGTTGAAAGGCTTAGTGATGTAGTCATCAGCGCCGATCTCTAGGCCAAGGATCTTATCAACTTCATTATCGCGACCAGTTAAGAACATAAGCGCTACGTTTGCTTGCTCACGTAGTTCACGTGCAAGTAGTAGGCCATTCTTACCTGGAAGGTTGATGTCCATAATTACAAGGTTAACTTGGTTGTCAGATAGCACTTGGTGCATCTCTTCACCGTCGCTAGCCTCAAAAACAGCATATCCCTCTGCTTCAAAAATACTCTTTAGAGTGTTACGAGTTACTTGCTCATCTTCAACGATAAGAATCTGCGGGGTTTGCATTTGGCGGTACCTAAATTTGTGACGAAACTGTGCTAATAGAATAAATTCTAGGCAAAAACATAACATACAGGTAATGTATTTTTGATGATAACTTAAAGTTTTCAAAAAAACACTTACTTCCAGCTATCTGCCTTCCTTGAAGTATTGCCCAATAACGTAGATCCAGTACGCCTTTCAATCATTCTTTTAGTGATTGGAGTGGATTCTATAATGTTAACAGCATGCTAACAACGCGAGAATGTTAATTCCATTCACTTTGTTGATTTACATCAATTGCCGTATCGCAACAAACTTTAATAGTATGGCTACAACTTAACCAATGTTATGGTGACTATTTAGCACCAAAACAAGAATGATTATTCGAGATGCTTCGCACATCTTGCCTGCTAAAGACCGGATTATGAACCAAGGAAGCTGAAAGCTGTCTTAAGAGTCTAGTAGATAAATATGCTCAATCAACCTTTATTGAGTAATAAATTGAGCATAGAACAATGAAAACAAAGGATTAATTTTAATAACATATAAAAGCATAGAGGCTAGCCTGACATAACTGGTAACGCCTTACTCACGGAGGATATATGCACGATATAACACCCGACTTGTGTGATGAGTTTGAAAGCGAAGTCACCCTACTGAACATGCCATTGCAGAACTTCGGCCAACGTGGTGCGTTCTTTGGAAAAATTGTAACAGTTCGTTGTTATCACGATAATTCCAAGGTTCGCGAGGTTTTAGAGACCGACGGCTGTGGCAAAGTGCTTGTCGTTGACGGTAATGGCTCATGCCAGAAGGCGCTGCTTGGCGATCAACTCGCTATTCTCGCAATAGAAAATGGTTGGGAAGGCGTGATTGTGAACGGTGCGGTGCGTGATGTTGGCATGATGTCGCAAATGGACCTTGGCGTTCAAGCGTTAGGTGCATCGCCATTCAAAACAGAGAAACGCGGTGTCGGCCAAGTGAATGTGACGCTCTCTATACATAATCAACTGATTCAGCCTGGTGACTATATTTATGCCGATTGGAATGGTGTGTTAATTTCATCTGAGTTGTTAATTGAATCGTAACTGACTCAAATTGAATGCCGTTGATAGATTAGAACGGGGAATGGTTTGTGATGTGCTGAAAGTTTGTAGCTCAATCCGATCTAGTTAGTAAATAAAGAACAAGCCAAAGATTAAAAGCGAAACCCTAATCCCACTTCAACACCTTGCTGCCACTCTTCATAATCAAGAGTGGCATGCAAATCTAGGTTATCTGTTAGTTGCACTCGGCTGGAAACCTCTGCGGCGACTGATTTCTCATTGTCTTCGGTTTCGTCTTTATAGGTGTGCAGAGAACTGTTGAAAGAAACTCTTTCTGAGAACTGATAACTGACACCACTTAAAAATCCGCTTTCATACTTAAGTGAATCGCTGTTGATTCGTGTACCTACATAAAGGTCAACATCAGCAAACAAGCTATAAGAGTAGCCACTGTCTATCTTCCAAGTATCGAAGCTTTCACTCGACGCGTTTTGTGTGGAGATAAAGAATTTATGAGAAGAACTATCGATTTGGCTGGGTAGTATAGGCAAGCGGTTCGCTGAACAAACAACAGGCGTAGCAAACGCTAAAAGAATAAGTAATCTCTTCATTTCCCACTCCTGATGTCATTATTATTGTTCTTCGAACGTTATCGTTCAATTAAAGCACAGAACTTGTACGTTCGCTGCACAATCGATATAGCATTTCGTTATGACTATATATGCAATTGATCACTCTTGCCTGTTCAATGAGTAAATCCAGTATCTTAAGTGAAGGTTTATACAGGGTGTTTTATCCCTTAAATGACGGTTTGCTCTGAAAAACGGTGCGAATGTAAAAAAAACGCAACTTTTCATTGACGTCCAGTGGTAAAAATTGATACACGTAGAGTAAAGCACAAGCAGAGAATTTGATATGCAGCACGTAAGCCACCTAGTAATGACCACAACCATTATTATTACCGACATTAACATTGTTGGGGCAGGCTGCTAAGTAACGGATTTTAAAAAAAAGGCCTGTATCCAACAAGATACAGGCCTTTTTTTGTACCATTTTTATGACTTATGGAGAAAGGGATGCGCGTTTTAAAGTTTGGAGGTTCATCATTAGCTGATGCAGATCGTTTTTTACGAGCGGCTGATATCATCGCTAATAATGCCCAGCAAGAAGAGCTAGCCGTTGTACTATCGGCTCCAGGAAAAACAACCAATAAGTTGGTTGCTGTAATTGAAGCTGCACTTAAAAATGGTGAAGCAGACGCACAGATTACAGAGATCGAATCCTCATTCGCTGCACTGTTTGCAGATATTCAAACTGTTGTTCCTTCTATTGATGGTTCTGCGTTCCAAGAGCAGGTTGATACTTCTCTTGCTCAGCTAAAACAGTTCGTAAACGGCATTAACCTATTGGGTATGTGCCCGAACCATGTTAATGCTCGCATCATCAGTAAAGGTGAGCGAATCTCAATCCAGTTGATGAAAGCGGTACTTGAAGCGAAAGGCCAACCAGCAAGCCTGATTGACCCAGTTCAATACCTATACGCTAAAGGTGATCACCTTGAAGCTATGGTCGATGTGGACGTTTCAACTCAGAACTTCCGTCAGTCGCCACTGCCTAAAGGTCACGTAAATATCATGCCGGGCTTTACAGCAGGTAACGATAAAGGTGAGCTAGTCACACTTGGCCGTAACGGCTCTGATTATTCAGCTGCAGTTCTAGCGGCATGTCTACGTGCTGATTGCTGTGAGATCTGGACAGATGTAGACGGCGTTTACAACTGTGACCCACGCTTAGTCGATGATGCACGTCTGCTTAAATCATTAAGCTACCAAGAAGCGATGGAGCTTTCTTACTTCGGTGCTTCGGTTCTACACCCGAAGACTATCGCGCCTATCGCGCAATTTCATATTCCTTGTCTGATCAAAAACAGCTTCAACCCACAGGGTGCGGGTACTTTGATTGGTCAAGACACTGGCGAAGATAACCTAGCAATTAAAGGTATTACTACGCTAAGTGACCTAACAATGGTTAACGTATCAGGCCCTGGTATGAAAGGCATGGTTGGCATGGCAAGTCGCGTATTCGGCGCGATGTCTTCGGCTGGCGTTTCTATTGTCCTTATTACTCAATCGTCTTCTGAGTACAGCATCAGCTTCTGTATTGAATCGGCTGACAAAGTGAAAGCGAAACAAGTGTTGTCAGACGCGTTTGAACTTGAGCTCAAAGATGGTCTATTAGAGCCAGTTGAGTTCATGGACGACGTAGCGATTGTAACGCTGGTGGGTGACGGTATGCGTACTTCACGCGGTGTTGCTTCTCAGTTCTTCTCTTCTTTAGCTGAAGTGAACGTCAACATTGTTGCGATTGCTCAAGGGTCATCTGAGCGTGCTATCTCAGCGGTTATCCCTGAAGATAAAATCTCTGAAGCAATCAAAGCGTGTCACGAGAACCTATTTAACTCTAAGCACTTCCTAGACGTATTCGTTGTGGGTGTCGGCGGCGTTGGTGGCGAACTTGTTGATCAGATCCAACGTCAGCAAGGTAAATTGGCTGAAAAAGGCATCGTGATTCGCGTATGTGGTTTAGCAAACAGTAAAGGTTTGTTGCTAGACAGCGATGGTCTACCGTTAGAGCAGTGGCGTGACCGTATGTCGAGTGCGACTGAAGAATTCAGCCTAGCTCGCTTAGCGGCTCTTGTTCAACGTAACCACATCATCAACCCAGTATTAGTTGACTGTACGTCTAGCGAAGGTATTGCTGCGCAGTACGCTGATTTCCTAGCGGCTGGTTTCCACGTGGTAACACCAAACAAGAAAGCAAACACAGCAAGCATGGCTTACTACCATCAGCTTCGTGAAGTTGCACGTAACTCACGTCGTAAGCTGATGTACGAAACAACCGTAGGTGCAGGTCTACCAGTAATCGAAAACCTACAGAACCTTATCTCTGCAGGTGATGAACTTGAGAAGTTCAACGGCATTCTTTCAGGTTCACTGTCTTACATCTTCGGCAAGCTTGATGAAGGTATGACACTGAGCCAGGCAACCAATATTGCAAAAGATAACGGCTTCACTGAACCGGATCCTCGAGATGATCTATCTGGTATGGATGTGGCGCGTAAGTTGCTTATTCTTGCTCGTGAAGCAGGCATGGCGCTTGAACTTGAAGATGTTGAAGTAGACCAAGCTCTGCCACCGGGTTTTGATGATTCAGGTACGGTTGAAGAGTTCATGGCTCGCCTACCAGAAGCGGATGCTTACTTCAAAGAGCAGTCAGCTATCGCAGCAGAAGAAGGTAAAGTACTTCGTTATGTGGGTGAAATCGCTGAAGGTAAGTGTAAGGTTCGTATCGCTGCTGTTGATGGCGACGACCCAATGTTCAAGATTAAAGATGGCGAGAACGCATTAGCATTCTACAGCCGTTACTACCAACCAATCCCTCTAGTACTGCGTGGCTACGGCGCGGGTACTGAAGTAACAGCTGCTGGCGTATTCTCTGATGTGATGCGTACTCTTGGTTGGAAATTAGGAGTTTAAGAATGAGTTCAAGTGATATGGATGTTGTCGTTTATGCTCCTGCATCAATCGGTAATGTCAGTGTAGGGTTTGATGTGTTGGGGGCCGCTGTGTCTCCAGTGGATGGCACGCTGCTAGGTGACCGAGTTATGGTTAAAGCCGGTGATGAACCATTCTCACTTAAAACTGCAGGCAGCTTTGTTTCTAAGCTGCCAACTGAAGCAAAAGAAAACATCGTTTACGACTGCTGGGTGGTGTTCTCGAGAGAGCTTGATAAAAAAGGCGTTACGCTAAAGCCTTTAGAAATGACACTAGAAAAGAACATGCCTATCGGTTCAGGTTTGGGTTCTAGTGCATGTTCAATCGTCGCGGCACTGGATGCGCTAAACCGTTTTCACGGTCAGCCCCTGAATGAAACTGAACTGCTTGCTCTGATGGGTGAAATGGAAGGCAAGATTTCAGGTGGTATCCACTACGATAACGTTGCGCCATGTTACCTTGGTGGTGTGCAGCTCATGCTTGAAGAGCTAGGCATCATCAGCCAAGAAGTACCGTGTTTTGACGACTGGTACTGGGTAATGGCTTATCCGGGTATTAAGGTTTCAACGGCTGAAGCGAGAGAGATCCTACCATCTCAATATCGTCGTCAGGATATTATTGCTCATGGTCGTCACTTAGCGGGCTTTATCCACGCGTGTCATTCAGGTCAACCTGAACTGGCGGCGAAGATGATCAAAGACGTGATCGCTGAACCATATCGTGAGAAACTGCTTCCAGGGTTTGCTGATGCTCGTAAATACGCGCTGTCAGCTGGGGCACTGGCTACTGGTATTTCTGGTAGTGGTCCAACTCTATTTAGCATTTGCAAAGAACAAGATGTCGCCGAGCGTGTTGCACGCTGGTTAGAACAAAATTACGTACAAAATGAAGAAGGATTCGTTCACGTTTGTCGCCTAGATAAGCAGGGTTCGATCGTTACAGGAAGTGAGTTATGAAACTGTACAACATCAAAGAAAATGATGAACAAGTCTCTTTTGGCCAAGCCGTTCGTCAAGGCTTAGGCCGTAATCAAGGTCTATTTTTCCCATCTGAACTGCCAAAGTTTGATGATATCGATGCGCTGCTAGCAGAGGACTTTGTCCCTCGTAGCTCAAAGATTCTGTCAGCATTGATTGGTGATGAATTACCAAAAGAACAGATCGACCAAATGGTGGATGCAGCGTTCCAATTCCCTGCACCAATCAACCAAGTAAAAGACGGCGTTTACGCGCTTGAGCTTTTCCACGGTCCAACACTGGCGTTTAAAGATTTCGGTGGCCGCTTTATGGCTCAATCTTTAGCAGCTGTTTCTGATGGTGGTCAAATCACTATCTTAACGGCAACATCAGGTGATACTGGTGCGGCGGTTGCGCATGCTTTCTACGGCATGGAAGACATCAATGTTGTGATTCTTTACCCGAAAGGCAAGATCAGCCCACTGCAAGAGAAGCTGTTCTGTACGCTTGGCAAGAACATCCACACTGTGGCGATTGATGGTGACTTTGATGCGTGTCAGGCTCTAGTTAAAGACTCATTTGATGACGCTGAACTGCGTAAAGAGATCGGTCTTAACTCGGCAAACTCGATCAACATCAGCCGTTTAATGGCTCAGATCTGTTACTACTTTGAGGCGGCTTCTCAGCTGACTAAAGAGCAACGTGAAAACCTCGTTATCTCTGTACCAAGTGGTAACTTTGGTAACCTAACGGCTGGTCTATTGGCTAAAGCGCTAGGTCTACCTGTTAAGCGTTTTATCGCAGCAACTAACGAAAATGACACTGTTCCTCGTTACCTAGAAACAGGTCAATGGGATCCAAAACCGACTGTTGCGACAACATCGAACGCGATGGACGTAAGCCAACCAAACAACTGGCCTCGTATCGAAGAGCTTTGCCAACTGAAAGGTTGGGGCTTAGATACACTAGGCAAAGGTAAAGTATCTGACGAGCAGAGCGCTGAGTCAGTTCGCGACCTAAAAGCACAAGGTTACCTATGTGAACCACATGGTGCGATTGCTTACCGTCTACTGGAAGAGCAACTGCAAGAGAACGAAACTGGCTTGTTCCTGTGTACAGCACACCCAGCGAAATTCAAAGAAGTGGTTGATGACATCCTAGGTTCTGATATCGAACTGCCTGGCCCGCTAGCAAAACACGCGGCGATGGAATTGTTGTCTGAAGATCTTGATAACGATTTTGAAGCGCTAAAAGCTGTGCTTCGTCGAGTTCAACCGTAACGTCCATTTGTTTTTCGAACAAATAAAAACGGCGCTCAATGAGCGCCGTTTT
>NZ_JBFRKQ010000094.1:0-15811 GCF_041469505.1 Vibrio sp. 10N.286.49.E11 | reverse complement strand
CCATGCTCGGCGCACAAATAAAAATGCAGCTCATTGAGCTGCATTTTTTATTGCCCTAACCTCACACGCATCGCCTAGTAATCAATGCTTTAACACAAGCCTATTAGTCCATCACCTCTTTGTTCAACCCCGCACCATTTAGCTCCCATCACTCTAGTTTATAAATATAACTATCAATTCATTAATTATTATCAATTACTGCCGATAAATAAGTACCTATGATAGAAAGCTCAATAACAAACTTCCTTAAAACCACTTAACAACACCTCAATGAAGACAGGATAGTGAATTCATGTTCGAGAAATACAAAAATCAAAGTGTTGGCTTCCAACTTAAGTTGGTCATTTTGCTGTGCTTGCTTATCGCCTTTGGCTCCATTGCGACACTCGTGTATAGAAATGCCTCTCAGGTGTTATTAGATAACACGTTGAAAGAACACCAATCCAAAGTAGAAGCGATGGCCAAAACCATCTCTGGTCAGTTCGATGCCTACCTGCACACCGCCAAAGTTTTAGAGTCCACTTTTCGTAACGGTTACCTAGCAGGTGTTTATGTTGAAAGTTATGACGTTGAGTTCAACGGTCATTCCATTCCTAACATGACTCAATACGGTGAGAGCCTAATAAACGACACCAAACTCGTTGATAGTTTTACCCGAGACACAGGTGCCGTAGCCACCCTATTTGCCCCATTTGGCGACGACTTTATTCGTGTGTCGACTTCTCTTAAAAAGCCTTCAGGCGAACGAGTCGTTGCGACCACGCTAGGGAAAAATCATCCTGGCTATAGCAAGCTCAAGAATGGCCAGCCTTATTACTCTCAAGTTAAGCTCTTCGGCCAACGTTACATCACCTACTATGCGCCTTTGACCAATGCTCAAGGCAAAGTAAACGGTATCTCTTTCATTGGTCTGCCAGTAGAAGAGGCGACTCAAAGCCTGTTTGAATCTCTACGCTCTGTATCATGGGGTGACACCGGATACACCATCATTGTTGATAACGAGAAAGAGCATCAAGGCCAGTACTTACTGCACCCTACTAACGTTGGCGGTGGTAAATCGATTGTTGACGTGGCTGACTATGACGGCAACAAACCTTTCTATCAGATCTTTGAACAGCAATCCGGTTTGATTCTCTACCCTTTTGAGTACCAAGGGACGGTAGGTGAAAAATATCTCGTCTACACTGAAGTTTCTGGATGGGATTGGAAACTGCTTGGTGGGACTTTTATCAAGGAAGTGACCAAGGGCAGTGATGAACTGTTGAAGCTCATCGCTATTATTGCCACCTTGATTGCTGCCGCCACCATCGTCGCGTTAACCTTCGTGTTGAACCGTACACTGACGCCACTAACGACGTTAAACGAGTACATGCTACGTCTAGGAAAAGGCGAAGTAAGCCTGCATATTCCAAACAATGGTAAGCAGACCAAAAACGAGATCAGCAATCTGAATACCGGTGTTGCGAACATGGCAGCCCAGCTGAACACACTCGTGGGCGAGATTCGTGCAACCAGTGATCAAGTACAGAACAGCTCAAGCAGTGTGTCACAAGATGCCAGCCACAACTTGAGTCAATCTGATCGCCAGCAAGCACAGGTAGAGCAAGTCGTTACTGCCATAGAAGAGATGGCCACCTCTGCTGAATCAGTAGCGCAGCAGGTAAACAGCATTGCGGAAAATGTTCGCCTTGCCAATGAAGACAGCCAGAAAGGTTTAGAAGTCGTTGAAGGTGTGTGTATTGATGTTGCCCAACTGAATGATCAATTAGACAAGTCAGCATCGGCTATCGAGCAAGTAAGCTCTGATAGCGAAAGCATTCAAACCGTCACCAAGATGATTGATGACATCGCAGAGCAGACCAACTTGCTTGCATTGAACGCTGCGATTGAAGCAGCACGAGCGGGTGAACAAGGTCGTGGTTTTGCCGTTGTTGCTGATGAAGTAAGAACGCTCGCTCATAGAACACAAACATCAGTACAAGATGTAGTGAGCATCATCGAGAAGCTAAAGTCTTCGACCCACAATGCCGTAAACCTGATGACACAAAGCCAATCGAACGCCAACCAAGTACTCGATAAAGCGCAAGAAGCAGGCACCGCACTAGAGTCGATTGCTTCTCAAGTTGAATCTATTGCTTCTCAAGCTGAAACCATTGCTGCGACATCAGAAGAGCAAGCTCAGGTTTCTCAAGAGATAGCAGCGAACGCGCATGCGATCAGCGACTTGAACCAACAAAGCCGTGAAACCAGCGCTAAGACCTCTCACAGTGCTGATGAGCTTCAGAAACAAGCGGAATCGTTGAAGAATCAAGTTAACTTCTTTAGCTAAAAGCTGAGTTCTCTGTTTTATCAGCGACTCGCTCATAACTAATAGAGCCAACCATTCGTTGGCTCTATCTCTTCACTGACTGGTTCTATCTACTCTCGGATTGCCGTTAACCAACACAGCTGCGTTTATTCTAGCGCCCCACTATGCTTCCTGTTAAAATTTTGGACTTGAAATTTCTACCTCGAGTTCGCAATGACTTACCAATGCCCTTTGTGTCACCAACCTTTATCTCAGAACGATCGTACGTTTAAGTGTGAAAAGAACCATCAGTTCGACCTAGCGAAAGAAGGCTACGTCAATTTGATGCCTGCGCACCACAAACGCTCAAAAGATCCAGGTGACAACAAAGAGATGATGCAGGCACGTCGTCGCTTCCTTGAAGGTAACCACTATGACCCAATGCGCCAAGCGGTGGTGACGTTGTGTTCTCGCTATCTACCAGAAGAGACGCCTAGCCTATTGGATATTGGTTGTGGCGAAGGTTATTACACCAACGAAATTGCTGTGAATCTTCAAGAAAAGAAAGGGGCTACTTTTGGCCTAGACATTTCTAAGATTGCTATCAAATACGCCGCTAAACGCTACCCTGCTGTCGACTTCTCAGTTGCATCAAGCCATCGCCTACCCTTTGCTGAAAACAGCTTAGACGGAATTCTACGCATTTACGCGCCTTGCAAGGCTGAAGAGTTACAACGCACCATCAAAGATAATGGTGTGGTGATCACCGTGACACCAGCTAGCCGACACCTGTATCAACTGCGTGATGCAATTTATGATGGCGTTCGCTTGCACGACGAAGATCCAGAAGTGATCGAAGGTTTTACGCTTGAGCATCAAGAGCAACTAAACTATATGATGGAACTATCGGGGTCAGATGCATTCGACCTGCTACAGATGACGCCGTTTGCTTGGAAGGCGAGTGAAGAGTTTAAACTACAACTCACCGAGGCAGAGCAATTCAACTGTGAAGCTGACTTTATGCTGCGAGTGTACCGCAAACAAATTTAATTGATATTGATTATCGTTTGCATTGAAATCTTATCTTGCCTCCTTTAGTATGCGTGTTCTTCAAGGAGGCATTTCATGCAACGTATTATTCTTATCGGATTAGCTACTCTTCTCACGGCTTGTGCTAGTCAACCTGCAAAAGACACTTCTCAAAAAGTGGCTCAAACGGAATCCGTTTCCACATTCTATGACTACCAGTTCGCTTCTCCACAAGGCGAAACACTTTCTCTCGATGCATTACCCGAGCAGCTGATTGACGCTGATGTGGTTCTAATTGGCGAATGGCACACGCATTCTGCCATTCACCGCTTCCAAACCGACTTCTTAAAAGCGCGCCGCAACGCAACATCAAACATTGCGCTTTCAATGGAACAGTTCACTCGAGAGCACCAAGCCACACTTGACCAATACTTAAACGGCGAAATTGGCGAACAAATTCTCATGTCTCAAGCGGCAGCTTGGCCAAATTACGAAAGTGATTACCGCGCGTTAGTTGAGTTCGCAAAAGCCAACGACGTCGATGTTATTGCGGCAAATGCACCAAAGCCATTCGTGCAGTGTATTGGCCGTAAAGGATTGCCTTACCTAGACCAATTATCGACCGAGCAACGCCAATGGATTGCTGCCGAAGTGGATACTGGCGATAGCCCTTACAAAGAAAAGTTCATGGCTTCTATGCATCACGGTACGCCAGAGCAAACAGAAAAGCAGTTTGCCGCTCAGGTTACCTGGGACGAAACCATGGCTGAGTCGATTGTGGATTACCTAGCATCAAACCCTGATAAACAAGTGATTCACGTGGCTGGCAAGTTCCACACCGAGGGTGGTTTAGGGACGGCGGCATCAATTCTACGTCGTAACCCTGATTTAAAAATCGCCATCATCAGCCCGGTTGAAGCGATCTCATCGGATAGCGGTGATTATCAGCTTGAAGTGCTTTCGCCGCCGGCTCGCTTTGTAAAGAAAGAGAACCGAATGAAGGCATACAAGCATCTGTCAAAACGTAGCGCTAGCCTAGAGTGTGAGTAGGATCTGTTGATCCACTCTTCTAAGCTAAAGAGTCGATGGGCTAATCCTAGATAATTAGCCCATCGTCACAACTTGATCACGTTCCCGTCATTCATCCTAACTCTATCTAAAATCAAACATTCTTATCGGCACAAGACTTGCTTAGTAAATAGACGATTTAACCAAGCAGACGAAAATGTAATGTGCGAATAAAAAAACATCACTATCGATGATTAATTGCACAAGTTTTTCACACCTCTGCCGATACTATATTTAAGGATAGGTAAGGAGAGCTATATGACGCCAGTAGGAACGAGTAATACTCAGCTGTATTCGCCTTCGCAGATGAACGCTAAGAGTTCAGTTAACGAAGCTGAAAAGCCTGCACCGCTTAAGGTTGAGCAAAATACGGTTAAGCTTTCTGATGAAGGCAAAGCACTCTTATCTGCCCTAAAAGAAATTGATAAAGAAGCGAAGAAAGTCGAAGCAGAAAACGCGACAGTTACCGATAAAGTTGAGTCATTCGCTCATGGTGCCTTGGGTATGGATCACCCAGATAAGATTGAAGAAGAAGATGATGGTTCTTATTCAGCGGGGCAATACCTGTCCGCAGCGGCAACCGTAGGCGGTATTCTTCTCGCACTCATTTAGCCTTGCCAACCTATCGCATTCTCTAGAATAAAAGCGATTTATCGTTACGACAATAGACCCGATTAGGTCTAAAAAACGAGTTCATTCCATAATTCCGCTCTCATTTTAATGGAATAATACTCGTGAAAAACACTTTTGAGCTTATCGATAAGCCAACCTTTTTTGGTGCTATAGCACTCCTACTCACGATAGTTTTCCCGCTCATTTTGTTCCCTGCACAGGGCGCAGACTGGATTGCGGTTGCGAAAACATTCATGACTGATCAACTCGGATTCCTGTATCTTGCTCTAGGTCTCGCAGCCTGTGCATTTATGGTGTACGTAGTATTCAGTGATATGGGACAAATTAAACTGGGCGAAGCTGATGAAGAGCCTGAGTTTAAAACTGCATCATGGGCTGCCATGCTATTTTGTGGCGGTATCGGTGCAAGTATCTTGTATTGGGGCTGTATTGAGTGGGCTTACTACTACCAATCACCGCCTTTCCAACTAGAACCTGGCAGTGAAGAAGCAGTACGCTGGGCTGCGACCTACGGCCTATTCCACTGGGGACCAATCGCATGGTCTATCTACCTAATCCCGGCAATTCCTATCGCTTACTTCTTCTATGTACGTAAACAGCCAGTTCTAAAGATCTCTAGTGCGTTAATGCCTGTTCTTGGTGAACACCGCAGTAAAGGCGTACCCGGAAAAATCGTCGATATCCTTTTCATTTTCGGTCTATTAGGCGGCGCTGCAACAACACTAGGTTTAGCTGCACCTCTAATCACTGAAGGTCTGAATCACCTATTTGGTCTACCTAAAAATAACCTAACGCAAGTGATGGTGCTTTTAGTGTGTACTGCGATTTTTGCTTACTCATCTTATGCTGGATTGGAAAAAGGCATCAAGATCCTAAGTAACATCAACTTCTGGGGTGCAATGGGTCTGTTGGCTTTCGTTCTGATCGCGGGTCCAACAATCTTCATGCTAGAAACAGGTTTAGACTCGATTGGTCGCCTACTGTCTAACTTCTTCGTGATGGCAACGTGGGCTGAACCATTTGGTGGTTACGGTACATTCGAAAACACTCACTTCCCACAAGACTGGACGATTTTCTACTGGGCATGGTGGCTAGTATTTGCACCGAGTATGGGTCTGTTTGTTGCGCGTATCTCTCGCGGCAGAACCATCAAACAAATGGTGTCAGGGTCGATCTTCTTTGGTTCTCTAGGTTGTTTCCTGTTCTTCATGATCTTAGGTAACTACGGCCTATCACTGCAGCTTTCTGGTGAGCTAGATGTCGTTGCCATTTTGAATGCGGAAGGCGCAACCAAAGCTATCTTCTCGATGCTTGCACAATTGCCAATGAGCACGCTGGTTATCGCTGTATTTACAATGCTGTGTATCATTTTCACGGCAACAACATTTGACTCTATCTCATACATCCTAGCGTCTGTTGTACAAAACAACGTGACCGAAGAGCCAATGCGCTGGAACCGTATGTTCTGGGCATTTACTCTGTCGTTCTTACCAACGATTCTAATGTTCTTAGGCGGTCTAAGTACGCTACAAACGGCGGCGATTGTTGGTGGCTTACCACTGCTTGCTATCTCTGTGATGCTGATGATTTCAGCGGTTCGTGCGACTAACCTCGACCTACGCCATCAAGATGCGTATATCGAGCCAACGATCAACATCGAAGAACTGCCAGACATGGACCCTTGGTCTGCTGAAGGTATGGCGTTGGCTCAGTTTGAGAAAGAAAGAGATGCAGCACAAGAAGCCGCAGAACTTGAGCGTGTTGCTTACACAGAACTTGCCGCAGTGAAGAAAGAAATTCGCGCTTATGTGTTAGAACAAGGTTCACAAATGGAAACTCACGAGTTACCAGAGAACCTACAACAAGCACTTGAGCAGGCCGAGAGTAATCTTAGTGCCGCACAAGCGAAAAAGATCGAGTTATCTGAGCAAGCTCAGAATGCTCGTATCACGTTCAACCAGGTGGTTGCAGACTTACCGCTTGCTTGACATTAGCCATGACACAGTCCATTGATTTGGACCCTCCTAAATACGACAAAGGCTCACAGAAATGTGAGCCTTTTTTTATTCGGGTGATTGACTAGTCTTCGTTAACTAGCGGTTCGGGTGGTTCAAGATGTGATCTTCCCAATCGACAACATCGATTTCGTATACCACTTTGTTACGAACGCTTTCACCTGCTGCATGCATCTCTGTTTTTGATCCGGTGATCAACGGGTGCCATTCAGGAATCGGCTTAGATTCTGATAAAAGGCGGTAAGCACAAGTGTCTGGTAGCCAGTGAAACTCATCGATCTTGTCACGAGTCAGCTTCAAACACTCTTCACCTGAAGTGAAGCGGTTCGGGTAATCTTTACACGAACATGTTTTGTCGTTTAACCAGCTACACGCCACATTGGTGTAGTAAACTTCATCGCTATCTTCATCCATTAGTTTATGTAGGCAGCACTTACCACAACCGTCGCAAAGTGATTCCCACTCATTCTCGGTCATCTGTTCTAGTGTCTTTTCTTGCCAAAATGGATTCGTCATAGGATTACTTCTTACTCTTTTACTGGGGTGCGTGTTATACCGCTAGCCCATAAAAAGTTCAAGGATAATAATTGTTCATTCTTTGATTCAATCAACAGCTGTCACTCTCATCATTTTTTGCTACTATCGCGCACCCTGTTATTTAGTGAGTTTAATTTGATGGAATGTCGCCTAGGTTGTGGAGCATGCTGTATCGCTCCAAGTATTACATCTGCTATTCCTGGAATGCCTAATGGTAAGCCTGCTGGGGTACGCTGCATCCAATTAAATGAGCAAGATCTCTGCAAATTATTTGGTCAACCTTCACGCCCGAAGGTATGTCACCAATTCAAAGCTTGCCCTGTCATTTGTGGTAAAACCGACCAAGAAGCCCTTGATAACCTGATCGAGTTAGAAGCTATTACCTAAGCGTATTAGCCCTTTTCTATATCCCAGCAATTTCTTTTCCTACTCATACTTTGCTTTAGGTTATAGGTGCTTATGAGGCCTCAATAGTCTTTCAAACAATACTGACTACCTCGCTATGAGTAATAACCGTTTCAGGAAACTCTCGGCGAAATAAAGCCATCGATAAGACATCACAGATCAATGAGGCCTTTATTCTCGTACCCATAAACCAACCAATAACTTGCCTTGAATAAAGGTCAATAATGGCAACTAATTATAGCCAATATTTGTTTGTAGCTACGTCGGTGATATCTCCTGCCCATTTTTAAATTAGCAGTCGTTGCACTGAAGACCTGAGCGAGCAAGGCCGTAACTACGGGTATTCAGTTCAGGTCAAGAAGTGGACAATATCTTATAAACTTGAAGTACTATGTGTATATCATCAGGTAGCGTTTTTATTTACTTTGTTGTCAGCCAATATATTGGATAATATGGCAATAATACATTATGGAAGGAAAATGTGATGAGTAAAAAAATGACCATGGCGGAGATTTCAAGACAGCTTGGAATTTCAACAATGACCGTGTCACGTTACTTTAATGACGGTTATGTCTCGGCTGAAAATCGCCTTAAAATTGATGCTATCGTCAAAGAAAATCATTATACCCCTAATATATTTGCTCGTTCCATTCGTAGCCAATCTAATATTATTGGTTTCGTTGCTCCTCGCATTGAGTCATATACAACTAGTTTAGTAATTAAAGGGGCACTGGCGGCTGCCAATGAATCACAAGTACGAATGCTTTTTCATGCCTCAGGGTTTAACCATGAGTCAGAATGCCAAGCTGTGAGAGAGTTTAATGGCTTAAATGCATTGGGCACTATTATTATTGCTTCAAAGCACAGTGTCGAAGAGACGTTTTATCAAACCTTAGACAATGTGTTATTTATTGGTAAAAACACCCCCCACCATTGCTGTTTATATTACCCCGACCATGCTGCAATTAAAGCACTCGTTTCCCAAACCATCACTCAGTTAAAACAACAGCAGGCACCGCTGGCAGCCGTACATTATATTTATGATGAGCGTATGCTTTCCAGCCGTACTAAGTTGATGCAAGCCACCATTACTGACACCGTCCCTGAGTTGAATTTTTCACTACAAGCTCTAGCCAACTCGGAGGACAAAGCCGGCTACCAGGCAATTCAATTACAGCCTAATCATGTCTACTTTTGTGCCACCGATAATATTGCTATTCGTTTATATCGTCGCGCCAAAGAACAGCAACTCAAGATTGGTCATAACTTATGGATTGTAGGCATGGGTGACTATGACTACAGCGATTTGTTAGTCCCAAGCCTGACTACTGTCGCTTTTAACTACTATCAAGTGGGCTACCAAGCTGTCAAAAAATTGCTCAAGCGCGATTTCAGTTCCGTTGAAGGCACATTCGACATAAGAATGAGAGAAAGTTCACAGTTTCTCTGAAATTGTATTGAGTCCAAATAGGTTCCATTTAACACTATGTGTTAACGATAACACACATAGTATAACCGATGATACTCGCTAATAATCTACACTCAAAACCACTCGCGTGGTGGAAGAAAGCAACTGCCTACCAAATTTATCCCCGTAGTTTTTATGATACAAACCAGGACGGTATTGGTGACATCAATGGGATCATTGCTAAGCTAGATTATCTTGCTGATTTGGGCATTGATTTAATATGGATCTGCCCATTCTACGCATCACCGAATGATGATAACGGTTACGATATCAGTGACTATCAAGCGATTCATCCTGACTTTGGAACCCTTGAGGATGTGGATAAATTAATCACTGCTGCTCATGAACGTGGCATTCGCATTATTATGGATTTAGTGATAAACCACACTAGCGATGAGCATCCATGGTTCATCGAATCGCGAGATAACAAAGATAGCCCTAAGCGTGATTGGTATATTTGGCGTGATGGTTGTGAGCCTACAGCTGAAAAGCCGACTTGCGAACCAAATAACTGGGAAAGTATTTTTCATGGTAGTGCATGGGAATATGATGACAAAACTGCACAATATTATTTGCACCTATTTTCTAAAAAACAGCCAGATCTTAATTGGGAAAACCCTGAAGTTAAACAAGCACTATTTAAAATGATTCATTGGTGGTTGGAACGAGGTATTGATGGTTTCCGTGTCGATGCAATTAGCCATATTCAAAAACAAGCTGGTTTACCCTCTTTACCCAATCCAAAGGGTGAAAACTATGTCTCTTCATTCGATTATCATATGAATGTGGCAGGGATTGAAAAACATCTGTATGAGTTAAAAGAGCAGGCGTTTTCGCCTTTTGATATCGTGACCGTTGGTGAGGCCAATGGGGTGACGGCCGACAACGCATTGCCTTGGGTTGCTGAAGCGACCGAGCACGATCAAGGTGGTGTTTTTAACATGATTTTTCAGTTTGAACACATGAAGCTATGGTCGGAAGAACAAAGCAACGAGAATTTCGATCTCGTGGCGTTCAAACGCATTTTATCGCGTTGGCAAGATGCCTTAGAAGGTAAAGGCTGGAATGCGCTTTATTTAGAAAACCACGATCAAGCTCGTAGTATTGATACTTTTGCCGATCCTAACTCTAGGTATGCCAGTGCTACCGCGTTAGCGAGTTGTTATTTCTTGATGAAAGGAACTCCATTTATTTATCAGGGCCAAGAGATTGGTATGGTAAATCATCAGTTTACTTCTCTTGACGAATTTAACGATGTGTCTGCGAGAAATTTAATTCAAAAGCTATCGCAACAAGGTCAGAGCGATGCCGATATCTTAGCCTTGTTAAATCAAGTATCCCGCGACCACAGTCGCTTGCCAATGCAATGGAATGACCAGGATTTTGCCGGTTTTTCTGAGGTGCAACCTTGGTTCTCGGTGAATCAACAGTATGCAGATATCAATGTTGAGCAACAACAGCAAGATCCAAATTCGATCTTAGGTTTCTATAAGCAGTTGATTGCTTTGCGTAAGTCACATGAAAGCTTAGTGGTTGGCCGTTATCAATTACTGCTAGCTAACGATCCTAATATCTATGTTTATCAACGTGTTGCTCAAGATATGACATGGACCATTATTACCAATTTAAGTCCACAAGAGAGCGTTGTTGATATCGACTGCACCCAATTAGGCGAGTTAATGCTTGATAATCAGAATATTAACAATGAACACGTTCGCTCAGATTTTATAACAACGCAAATAGCCCCCGCTTATGCCGCGTATATATTTGCAAGAAAGCACTAAATTATATTTATGGCTAGGCGCTGATAACGTTAGCCTGTATTTAAATCAAGGAACTATTTATGAGTAAGTTACTATCGTTTGATTTTTGGCAACGATTTGGGAAGTCCCTTATCGTTGTTATCGCGGTGATGCCTGCCGCTGGTATCATGATATCACTAGGTAAAGTGGTCGCAATGTATGCGGGTGGGTTTGGTGCCATTGAAACACTAGGCGCTATAATGGAAAACATAGGTTGGGGGATCATTGTTAACCTTCACCTATTATTTGCGGTCGCGATTGGTGGCTCGTGGGCAAAAGAGCGTGCAGGTGGCGCATTTGCCGCGCTAATTGCCTTCATCTTAATCAACCGTATCACTGGGGTTATATTGGGCGTGGATAACGCTATGCTCAGTGACCCAGAAGCGGTTGTGATGAGCCTATTTGGTTCTGAGTTACCTGTCTCTCAATTCTTCACGAATATTTTGGGTGCTCCTGCCCTAAATATGGGTGTGTTTATCGGTATTATGTCTGGCTATTTAGGTGCCAACTTATTTAACCGCTATCATGACTTCGCTCGCTTACCTCAGGCATTAGCATTTTTCAACGGTAAGCGTTTTGTACCTTTTGTTGTTATTTTCTATTCGCTGATTATTGCGTTTGGTTTATCTGTAATATGGCCTTTAATTCAAGGTACGCTTAATGATTTTGGTCAATGGATTGCTACCTCTAAAGACACTGCGCCGATCACTGCTCCTTTCTTGTATGGTACGTTAGAGCGTTTATTACTGCCATTTGGTTTACACCACACTTTAACTATTCCAATGAATTACACCGAGTTGGGTGGTACTTATGAGCTTTTGACTGGGATGAATGCGGGCTCAAGTGTTTATGGTCAAGATCCATTATGGCTTGCTTGGGTCAGCGATTTAAATAATCTTAAATTAAGCGATCCGACAACTTACCAACACCTGTTAGATACGGTGCACCCAGCACGCTTTAAAGCAGGCCAAGTTATTATCGCAGCCTCTTCATTGATTGGTATTGGACTTGCGATGTATCACTGTGTTGATAGTGATAAGCGCGCACAATATAAGCCAATGTTCTTATCTGCCTGTCTTGCTGTGTTATTAACCGGTGTGACTGAGCCTATTGAATTCATGTTTATGTTTATCGCTCCCGTTTTGTATGTTGCACATGCTGTGTTAACAGGAGTTGCATTTGCGTTGGTCGATGTGATGGACCTACGTGTACATGCCTTTGGTTTGATTGAGTTACTCACTCGTATACCTATGATGGTTTCAGCGGGCATCGGTGGTGATCTGGTTCGCTTTGCATTAGTTTCTATTGTTTTCTTTGTGGTTAACTATGGATTGTTCCGCTTCCTAATCGTGAAATTGAAGTTACCAACACCGGGTCGTATGGGTAACTACCTGGATGAAAGCTCAGAATCGATGTCAGAAGATGAGAAGATGAACATTATTATTCAGAATTTAGGTGGCCGTGCCAATATTGCTGAGATTGATGCTTGTATGACTCGCTTGCGTATTACAGTTAATGATCCGAAGTTGGTTGCTGAATATGCGTCATGGAAGCCGACAGGGGCTCTTGGTGCTGTGATTAAAGAACAGGGTGTACAAGTTATTTATGGCCCTGGGGTGGATGTTATTAAATCTAAGTTAATAGAGAAATATTCAGCACAACCTGCGTAATTCTTTTTAGATCAAATAACCTCGAGAAACGCAGCCTTGCGCTGCGTTTTATCTCACTAGAATAAATAAGTGAATAATAATGAAGTTAATGACACTAAATACCCACAGTTGGCAAGAAGAAAAACAGCTAGAAAAGTTAGATGTGGTCGCGCAAGCCATTATCGAGCAAGGGTGCGATGTGGTTGCATTACAGGAAGTGAATCAACATCAAGATAGCCCGGCCGTTGATGCCAATATATTAACCAATCACACTGTGTTGGCGAATAACTATGGTTATTTATTACAGAAAAAACTCATGGAATACGGTCATCACTACCAACTTACGTGGGATTTCGTTCATCAAAGTTATGAAGTATATCAAGAGGGGCTCTCATTTTTAACGCGACTACCGATTGTCGAACATGAGGTCATTGATTTAAGTGATAGCTATGATGTGAGCTTTTGGAAACATCGGCGAGCAGTGCGTATTAAAGTGACCTCTCAACAGGGTGATTTTAATCTTTATAATTGTCATTGTGGCTGGTGGAATGACTCAGAGAACTCATTTGAGGATCAGTTCGACCGAATCAAGGCAACTTTACCAACAGAGTTGAGCTTTCTATTAGGCGATTTCAACAACCCAAGCCATATACGTAATGAAGGCTATGATTACGTATTACAACGCGGTTTGATGGATTGTTATGAAGTTGCTGAAATCAAAGATGATGGAACCACTGTCATTAAAAACATTGATGGTTGGGAGCAAAATAGCCAAGCGCTACGCATTGATTTAGTACTTAGTAATCAGCATGTAGTGGTAAAGCAGCATAAGGTGATTTTTAATCACGATTTTTATCCGGTTGTATCAGATCACTTTGGGGTGTTGGTAGAAGTAGAACTTACTTAATTTTTATCAACTCATCGTAGTTTAAATAAAAACGAATACTACACAAATACGGCTAATTATCAGATCACTCTGCTTGCTAAAATAGCGATAGAATACGACTGACCTTAACGATTTTTAGTGCGAGTTCGAAGTTATTACATAAGATTCTCTGTTCTTTCTTTCAACTATATACACAAGATTTCACAATTCTTCGAAATCTAAACTATCTTGTTGATACTGGTACAGATTAATAAGGATCGTTATGAATAGGTATATCGCAGAAATGTTTGGTACGTTTTGGTTGGTGTTAGGAGGTTGTGGTAGTGCCGTCTTGGCCGCTGCTTTTCCCGATGTAGGTATCGGCTTACTCGGGGTTTCCCTCGCCTTTGGTTTAACCGTACTCACCATGGCTTTTGCTATTGGCCATATATCAGGCTGTCATCTCAACCCTGCTGTTACAATAGGTCTTTGGAGCGGTGGTCGCTTTGATGCCAAAGACGTCGCACCTTACATTATAGCCCAGGTCATTGGGGGTATTATCGCGGGTGGTGTGTTATTTGTGATTGCTTCAGGCCAAGCAGGCTTTGACGCTGCGGCATCTGGCTTTGCTTCAAATGGTTACGGTGAACACTCACCGGGCAGCTATTCACTGACCGCTGCACTGGTCTGTGAAGTGGTCATGACCATGGTGTTCCTATTCGTGATCATGGGTGCGACTGATTCGAAAGCCCCTGCTGGGTTTGCACCCATTGCAATTGGTCTCTGTTTGACCTTGATTCACCTTATCAGTATTCCCGTAACCAATACTTCAGTGAACCCTGCTCGAAGTACTGGCGTGGCTGTATTTGTCGGTGATTGGGCCGTTTCGCAATTGTGGCTATTCTGGGTTGCACCGATTATTGGTGCTGTAATTGGCGCGATGATATACAAAGCGGTGAGAGGTTCAGATTAGTGTACAACTAACTTATTGTAATCAGTTAAGTTTAATCTATTGAAGCAGCTTAACTGATTACATATTCCTAAAGAATCAACCACCTCTATCCGGCAACTCAATATTATCATCGCTACACAAGTGGATAGCAAAAGCCATTAGATACAAAGCTCTAACTTCACACTAATGAAATAGAATTATTGTTCTAAATCACAAACTTTAAAACACACCTACAAACCATGCTCAATGTTGTATATATTTCTTTAGTATTCAAATACACATGAAATGACTCATTACAATAACAAAACCAAAAAAGCTAATAAAAACAAAACATTACCAGTATTATTCCGCTCGACCGCAGTGGTCGATATAACTAAAATTATCGGAATATACAGTGAAAAAAACAATTATAGCGCTAAGCACTTTGGCATTAGCTTCAACTTCAGTTTCTGCACTTGACCTTAACCCTGAGTTTTTTGTTGGTGGCGGTGTTGGTTATCACCATGCAAAGTTTGAAAGTAAATACTCTGAAGTTTACGAGGGTGATAGCTGGTCAGGTAAAGAGTCAAATACAGCAAAAGGTGCAGCTTTCAGTATTCGTACTGGTGCTTACTTAACACCAAACCATCGTGTAACGTTGACTGCAAATTTTACAGGTGACAATGAGCTTTACTCTGATAGTGATGAGTATGGTAAATATACTGAAAACCTAAAGCAGTCAGAGTACCTTGCGTCGTATGACTATTTACATTATCTGACTTCTGAATTTGCACTATTTGCAGGTGCTACAGCTGGCGTTGTACAAAATACTCTTACTTTTGAAGACAAATACAACGGAGAAACTTCTAAAGATAAATACAAAGAAACCGACTTCACATATGGTCTACAGGTAGGTGCTCAATATAAGATCAATTCAAATTGGTCTGCAGATCTTCAATACCGTCATATGTTTGAGTCAACTTCGGTTTCTCAATCAGAGTCTTGGGACAATGGTCACTACAAAGATACACACACTGTGAAAAACCACGGCGAGTTGACACTGAGCGTAGATTACCGTTTCTAATTTTCGCTAGCAATTCCCCTGTCTCGTCCTAAAATACG